>DASUTR010001028.1:0-4226 GCA_036374535.1 Polyangiaceae bacterium | reverse complement strand
CCGGAGGCTGGGTGAGGCGCGCGCCGGAGGCGAGCACGGCGGTGAGCCCGGCGAGCCGCTGCTCCACCGGGTCGAGCCAGGGGTCGGGGAGCCCCGGCATGCCGAGAGCGATCCACGCGTCGACCGTGAGAGCCGGGGTGCCGCTCAACCCGAGCGTCAGGTGTTGCTCGTGGAGCGCGCGCTCGGCCTCGTCGAGGCGCGTGTCGCCGCGCAGCCGCACGAGGCCGGATAGGGCGTCCACGACGACGGGCGCGGGGTCGCCGTGCGCCGGCGAGGATGCGTCGCGGTGACGGTCGTCCGGTTCGAACGGCGAGCCGGGGTTCATGATGCCGCTCGGATCCCAGCCGCGCTTGAGCGCGCCGTGCGCTTCCGCGCCTCCCGGCCCGAGCTCCCGCGCGAGCGCTTCTTTGCGCAGCCGGCCGACGCCGTGATGGTGACTCACGACGCCGCCCGCCGCGAACGTCGCGTCGAGCGCGTCGCGCCACACCGCGGCGTGCTCCACTTCGGGGCGCTCGCCGCGCGAACGGCCCACGAACGTGAAGTAGATGCTGCAGCCGTCGGGATAGGCGTGGCTCATGTGGGCCATCACGAGCGCGTGGCGTCCGAGCGCGCGGCGCACGTCCCGAAACAGACCGTCGAGCTTCGACCAGGGCGCGGCGACTTCCATCGTGTCGTTCCAGAGTCCGGCGCGGAAGACGGGCGATTGCTTGTAGCTCACGGCGTAGCGGCGCTCGAACCACGCGCGCGCCGGTGCTTCGCCGAGCGGTTCGCCGCCCTCGGCGAGCGCGATGCTCGTTGCGGCATCGGCGTCGAAGCGCGCTTCGTCGTGCCGGCCCTCGAAGACGAAGACGAGCTTGCTCCGTTCGACGAGCGTCCGTTCGGCCGCTTCGATGCCCGCTTCGAGCAGCCGAGGAACGCGGAGCAGCGTGCGGAGGAGCGCGCTCCGAGCACGCCCGAACCCCTCGTCGTAGAGCCGTGGCTCTTTCCCCACGTTCGAGGAGTTCTTGAGGAGCAGGGAGTCGAGCGGATCGTACAACCGCGCGACGGCAGGGCGGAGGCCGGCTTGGTAGACGCGCCGGAGCGTCGCGATCCCGCGCTCCATGTCCGGCAGCGCGAACGCGGCGAAAGCGCGCGCCTCGGGCGCCGGGTGCAGGCGCAGCTCGAGCTCCGTGAGGATGCCGAAAGCGCCCTCGCTGCCGACGAGCAACGGCAGAAGGTCGAGCCCGTCCGTCCGGCGGCTGAGCTTCACGACCTTGCCCGAACCGAGCACGCACTCGGCGCCCGTCACCATGTCTTCGATCTTGCCGTAACGGCCCGAACATTGGCCCGCGCCGCGCGCCGCGACCCAGCCGCCAACGGTCGAGCACAGGATGCTCGACGGGAAGTGACCGAGCGTGAAACCGTCGCGCTCGAGCGACTCTTCGAGCGTGATGCCCATGGCGCCCGGCCCGACCGAGAGTCGCGGGCCCGGTTCGAGACGGCGCGCCGCGGTCATGCGCTTCGTATCGACGACGACCGTACGCGGATCGCACGCGATGCCGCCGCACACGCCGCTCCCGGCCCCGAACGGGACGAGGGCGAACCCTTCGCGCCGAGCGAGCGCGACGAGCTCGGCGACCTCGTCCGTCGTGGCCGGCCGCACCACCGCGGCGGGAAGTCGCGCCGGATCGACGGCGGGTCCGCTCTGCAGCGCGACGAGGTGCCGCTGCCACAGATCCTTGGCGCACGCGACCCTCTCCGGAACGTCCACGCTCACGTGACGCCGGAAGCGCTCGGTGAGCAGACGCGCGACGTCGCTCGGTTTCGCCACGCTTCTGTTTACTACGGATCCGCTCGGGCGCCGCGCGGCCTACCTCGAAGGCGGCGCCCGGCCCAAAGCTAGTAGCGCGGGTGGCGATCGGTCGCTGCGCCGTCGTCGAGCCACGCCTGGAGGGCATCCGTCGCCATGCCGAGCTCCTCGAGGCCGGGTACGATGAGGGTGCGGAGCGCGTCGACGAGCGCGGCGTGCGTCACGTGCGCCGGCAAGACGCCGTGGAGCGTCCAGACCTCTCGATGCCGCGGGTCGTCCGGGCTCTGCTCGCGCCACGTGCGCAAGTTCAAGAACGCCATCGGCAAGAGCCAGCTCGCGACCGCCGCTCGTTCCGCCGCCGAAAGCGACGCGAGGTGCGCCCACCCGATGCGACCGTGATCGATCTCGTCGCTCAAAAGCTCGCGGAGGGCCGCCCGCGCGAGCGCGCCCTCTGCGTGCGTGAGGCACGCTTCCAGAAACGCGCTCGCGGTCGTTTCGTTGAGCACGCACTGGCCGACGATGTAGAGCGTGTCGCGGAGCTCGGGCGACGCGCCCGCGTGCTTCGGCAGCTCGAGGGGGAGCAGCGCGGGCGCGTCGAGCGGGGCGCCTACGAAACGCGAGGCGACGACGCGACTGAGCTCCGCATGGCGGTACTCGTCGTCGATCGCGCGCTCCGCCAGGGCGACGAGCTCGACCGGCGCGCGCCGCCGTCCGAGGGCGTCGCGAATCACCGAGAATGCGTCGGCAACGCGGCGTTCCATCGCCGCTCGATGTAGCCACACCGCCGCAATCGCGTGCCGATCCGCGCCGGCGAGGGACTCGAGGGACGGATCGTGCTCCGGCAAGGGGCGCTTCGTCAGCCGTCCGCCCCAGCGGCCGAGTTCCCCATGCTCAATTCGCGCCGGCATCCGCACAGGCGCCCGCGTTCGTCGGCCCTTCCCAGCACCGGCACCCGGTTCCGTCGTCGCCGTCCGGCGGGCATTGCCACTCGCCGCCGACGCAGTAGAGCGGACCCACGCGCTCCTCTTCGCTCAAACAGACGCCGGGGGCGAGCGTCTTGTAGCAACGATAGGGGGGCCAGGCGTCGGCGCATTCACCGAGCGGGTCGACGCAAGCCACGGTGCCGGGCGTCGGGTTGCCCTTCGTGGGTGGCCACGAAACGTCGCAAAACGGATCCGTAGCGTCCGGCCACGCGTCCGTCGAAGCGTCCATCGAAGCGTCCGGGCTCTGCGCGTCCGGAACGCCGCCGTCGATCGTGTCGTCGTCGCCCGCGCCGGGGGCGTCGTCGTCCGCGCTGCTACTGCCGAAACAACCCGGCGCCGTGCCTCCGAGCGCGATCCCCACGCCGACGATCGTTCGCCGGAGCTTCGAGGTCATCCAATCCCCGCAGAACGGCCAGGGTTCCTCACCACCATGAGGTGAGGATAGCACGGCGTCCGGGGCTATCCAGCGAGCGCCATGCCGACACCCACCTCACCGGCGGTGTCCTTCGCCTTTTCATCCTCGCGTTGGGCCTTCACCTTGCCGGGCTCCTGCTCTTCCAGGAAGCCGATGAGCTCGTCGCGCAGCGTGTAGTACCGGGGGTGGTCGAGCACGGCTGTTTTCGTACGCGGTCGTTCGAAGGGCACTTCCAGCACGGCGCCGAGCTTCGCGTTCGGACCGCTCGTCATCATCGCGACGCGATCGGAAAGGAAGAGCGCCTCGTCGACGTCGTGCGTCACCATCAGCGCGGTGATGCGCTGCGTTTGCCAGAGCTCGATGAGCACGCTCTGGAGCTCGAGCCGCGTGAGCGAGTCGAGCATGCCGAACGGCTCGTCGAGCAGCAGCATCTTCGGCTGGAGCGCGAACGCGCGCGCCAGGCCCACGCGCTGCCGCATGCCCTGCGACAGTTCAGCGGGGCGCTTGTCGAGCGCGTCCCCGAGGCCGACACGCTCCAGGTTTTCGGTCGCGAGGGCGACGCGCTCTTTCCTGCTTTTCTCCGGGAATGCTTGCTCCACGCCGATGACGACGTTTTCGAGCGCCGTCATCCAATCGAACAGGCAGGGCGCCTGAAACACGACGCCGCGGTCGGTGCCGGGCCCGCGCACCTCCCGACCGGCGAGAATGATCGTGCCCGAAGTCGGCTGCGCGAGACCGGCGACCATCGAGAGCACCGTGGATTTTCCACAGCCCGAGTGGCCGATGAGGCACACGAACTCACCTTGGGAAATGGCGAGGTCGAAGCCTTCGACGATGACGGCGGGGCCTTTCGGGGTGGGGAAGGTCTTCGAGAGCTGCCAGAGGTCGAGGTATTTCTTCATGGATCGAGCGTCGGGTGAGGGATTCATTGGGCGCTCGCGAGCCTTCCCGTCACCACGGGGGACGCTTCGCGATCCTGCGGCTTCGCGGCACGCTTCTTGGGGGCGTGGGCGAGCAGCCATTCGATGACCTCGGAACG
>DASUTR010001027.1:0-5646 GCA_036374535.1 Polyangiaceae bacterium | reverse complement strand
AGACCGTAGACGTCGAGTGAGCGAGCGGAGTGTGCCCAAACGTGCCCCGGCGGGCGCTACCGCAGACGCCGCGTCGAAGAACGCGGCGAACGCGGTCCACACGCTCGACGTCATCGTGCAGGCCGCTACGGTGGACCTTTTCCGGGCCTACGGTCTCGCCATGGCGCCGATGCCCAAGCGAGCGACGGGGTGCGCCCTCGGGCGTCCCGGAGACTTCGTCGGTTGCATCCGGTTTTCCGGCTCGGGCGTCCACGGAACGCTCTGGCTCGTCCTCTCTCCGCAGATCGTCCAGCAGACGCGTGCCTGGGAAATGCGTGTCTCTCAAGCGATCGATTGGACCCGGGAGCTCGTGAATCAGTTGATGGGCCGGTTGAAGAATCGATTCCTGCGCTATCAAGTGCACGTCGAGGTCGAGCTCGCGTCGGCTTCGGTGCGCGCCGGTTCGATCTTCTTCGACCGGGGGGATCTCTATCCGTTTCGCACGCTACGCGGCGAAGTCGCGGTAATCCTCGCCTCGTCCCTCGAGGGCGCCCGCTTCGTCTATTCCACGGCCGAGGTGGGGAACGAAGGCGACGTCGTGCTGTTCTAGCGGCTTTTCGGCTCAGAACAAGAACGAGCCGCCGAACGAAAACGCCGGGTAGCCGAGGCGCATCGTGAGCGTGAACGTGTCGGAGACGTGATAGCGACCGCCGACGAAGAGCACGATGGGGCTCACCCGGAAGTCGTCCATGTCGTCGAGGCGCAGCGCGATACCGGGCTCGCCGAACGCCGACCAGCGCTCGTGGAGCCAGAAGTTCCACTGCATCACGACCGGAATCCAGAGATAGTCCGTGTCGCCCGCGACCTCGACGCACACGGGAATACCTCCGGGCGCCTGCTCCGTGCGCTGGCATTCGCCGCCGCCGTCGACGTCGCTGTCCGAGTAGTGGATCCAGTCGAGCCCGAAGCCGATGCCCACGGAGTCGTTGAGCCGTGGAATGAACCCCTGCGAAAGGATCTCGAAGGTTCCGCGAACGCCGAGCCCGACGCCCTCGCCGTCTCCGATGCCGGGCGGGTCGAACGGGGTCGCCAAAAGGTGCGGCTCGAGCTCGACGCCGTAGCTCGGTCGATCGCCGTGCGCGCGAATGGTGCTCTGCGCGAGCGCCGTCTCCGGCGCGAACGCGTGCGCAGCGAACGCCGCGAGGAAAGCGAGAGCGGTGTGCGCGCGGGGGAACGTCGAAGTCGGGCGCTTCATGGTCAGGAGCACGATCCGCAGGCCAGACGGTTGCCGGAACACGCGATGGGAGCGTCCCCACCGGGGCAGCGCACCGTGCACCCGCCGTCGCTCACCCGCACGCATTCGACGATGCAATCGCCCTGGCACTGGACGTCGCACGAGGAGACGTCCGTGCAGTTGATGGTGCTGTTCGAGCCGGCGCGCACCCCGCAGCGGCCCGCATCGCGGCACGTATAATCACAGGAGGGGCCGCAGATGACGCCGCACTCGTCGAGGTTGTGGCAGTCGACCGTGCAGTTGTCGCCGCACGAGGTCGTGCAGTCGCTCATGTCGTGGCACTCGACCGTGCAGTCCTCCTCGCACACGGCGCCGCAGGTCGTGACCGCATTGCAGCCCATGTTGCAGCCAGCGCCCTCGCACTCGAAGAAGCAGTAGCTCTCGTTTTGACAGTTGCAGGGTTCGCCGGCGCTGCAGCGCGCGTCGTCTTCGCACCCGAGCGCGAGCCACGGACCGGCGAGCAGGGCGAGGGTCGAGAGGACTCGGGCGGCGCTCACGCGCCGAAGCCTACCATCACCACGCGTAATTTTCGGAATGCGGGGCCGTGCCGCGGGCTCGGCGTCGCCGCAGAAACGCCGTGAGCATCAGGAACGAGAGCATGAGAGCGCCGTGGCCGCCTGGCCGCGGGGCCGCACGGCAGCCGCAGCCGCCGTCCTCGCCGGCGTTTCCGTCCTGGCTCTTCGGCTCGGGGTCCTCGGGCTCGGGCGGCATGCAAATGCCGAGGCGCGCGGAGCACGAATACCGGCGGGGGCAGGGGACGTCGGCCGAGCAATGCGGGACGCAAATCCCGAGCTCGTCGCCTCGGGCGAGGTAGCAGGCGAGACCCCCGCCACAGCTTCCCGCGTCGCAAGGATCGCCGACGTTGGTGCCCGCGTCGGGTCGCGGCGTTCCGCTGTCGGGCGTTCCGCTGTCGGGTGCTCCGCTGTCGGGCGTTCCGCCATCGGGTGTTCCGCTGTCGGGTGCTCCGCTGTCGGGTGCTCCGCTGTCGGGCGTTCCGCTGTCGGGTGCACCCGCGTCCGTCGCTCCGCCCGTCCAGCTCGGCGGCGAGTAGCCGCCTGCCGTCGCCGCATCGATGGCGGTGTCGACGATGAGCGATCTCCACGATGCGACCGAACCGTAGAGTGCGGAATCGCAGTTGTTGTTGCCGCGGGACGCTACGCCGACCACGCGTCCCTGCGTGTCGAGCGCTGGACCACCCGAATCGCCGCTGCAAACGGGCGTCACCGCGCCCCACTCCGTCCGCGTACCGCCGAGCGACGCGCACGCCGTGCCGATGCAGGCTACGTCGAGATCGTTGACGCGGAGCCGCTCGCCGAACGTCGCCCCCTGGCTGTCGTTCGGGCTCGTGATGCCGTAACCGATCGCGTCGAAGCCTTCGTTCGCGATGACGGGACCGTCGACGCGTGGAACGAGCAACGGGGCAAGGGAGCCTGGAACGTTCGAGGACAAGATCAAGAGCGAAACGTCGTTGCCGCACACTCCCGTGCCCGGCGTCATGACGATTCGGTCGACCGAGAACTGCGAGCCCGCGGGAACGCCGTTTCGAAGATTGTCGTCGGGGGTGACGATGAAATCGGAAGCGTCGAACGCCGAACCGAAATTCGTAACGCCGCACTGTACGGTGCCGTTCGGGCTGTTGATCGAGGCGACGCAGTGCCGCGCCGTCAGCACGAGGTTCGGCGCAATGAGGCTCCCGGTGCAGCCGGAATCACCCGCGAGAAGACCCACCACGCCACGCGTCGCGGTGTCGGGGTCGCCGCCGATGAGCGGAAATCCCGTTCGTGCGACCGCCGGCGGGGTCGTTACGTCCGAACAGCCGGCAAGCACGGCAACGAACCCCAGCCACCGGAGACTCGGCATGCGAGATTTCCCGTTTAGCACGGGCCGGGTTTCCGGGCGATCGCCCGGCGCCTCCAGCCAAGAATCTCAGGCGTTTTCGGGAACCCCGCTCCCCGTGCGAACCTCCATCCCGAGCACGTGCCTCACCGACACAGTATGATGACCGCGATGGCTCGAAGCCTTTCACCGGCGCGATTTGCGATGGCGCTCGTCTTCCTCTGCTTCTCTTTCTCGTGCGGTGAAGGAAAGAACGACGGAGACCCTCCCATCGATCCGGGGCCCGGTCCGTCGACCGGAAGCGTGTGTCCGTCCGAAGAGACGCTCACCTACGAAAACTTCGGCCGCGGTTTCCTCGAGGCGTACTGCACGCGCTGTCACAGCTCCGAGCTCAGCGGAAGCGAGCGGCACGGAGCGCCGGCGGGTTACAACTGGGATCTGATCGAATCCGTGCGCGAGCACGCCGCGCTCATCGACAGGATGGCCGCCGCGGGTCCCATCGCGACCAACACGACGATGCCTCCTCGCGACGACCCCGCACCGACCGTCGCCGAACGCGAGCAGCTCGGCGAATGGCTCGAGTGTGGCGCGCCCTAGCGCCACGGGCTCGAAAAGTCGCCATGAGCGCGTTCGAGATCTACTTCCGCGACGAAGCCGCGCGTCTGGCAGAGCGCGGACTGCCATGAAAGCGGTGCTCCAGCGTGTGACCCGTGCCGAAGTTCGCGTGGACGGCGCGCCGGTCGGCGCCGTCGCCCGAGGGCTCTTGGTGCTCGTCGGTGTGGCGCACGGAGACACGGCCAACGACGCAGACGCGCTCGCCGAGAAAATAGCGACGCTGCGTATCTTCGAAGACGGCGCCGGAAAGATGAATCTCGCCGTCACGGACGTTGCGGGGGGCGTGCTCGCCGTCTCTCAGTTCACGCTTCTCGCCGACACGAGCCGCGGGCGGCGTCCAAGCTTCACCGGCGCGATGCCGCCCCAGGAAGCCGAAGCGCTTTTCGAGCGGTTCTGCGGGAGCGTGCGGGCGCTGGGCCTGCGCGTCGAGACGGGACGGTTCGGAGCTTCGATGCAGGTCGAGCTCGTGAATGACGGCCCCGTCACCATCCTGCTCGACACGCAGCGCAGCTGAACGTCCGCGCTGACGCGGCCTTGCGGACGACTGCCGGCTGCGGGTGCCGCGTGCCGGCGCGGCCTCGCGGCTCGGTTTTCTCCGCCGTATTCGCGTTCTTGCTCGTCTGGTGGCATAAAATCCGCTCGAGTGCCGACCATCGAGTTCGTAGGCAACCGCTTCGGCGCGACGAAGACGATCGAAGCGCCCGAGGGCGGTGCATTGGTGGACATCGCCGATGAACATTTCGCTCCCATCCCCTTTTCGTGTCGTTCGGCGAGCTGCGGGACCTGCCACACCGAAGTGCTCGCGGGCGCGGAGTTCTTCGAGGAGCCCGAGGACGCCGAGCTGGAGCTGCTGTCCCTGCTCGGTGGGAGCGGTTGCTCGCGCCTCGCGTGTCAGGCCGTGCTGAAGCCGGGACCCGGGCTCGTGAAATTGCGTTCGCACCTCGCGGGTTAGCCCGCTCCGAAATGAATCTCGCGGATGCGCTCTCCTGGCTCGTCGGGTTGACTGCGGCCGTCGGCATCGTCACGAGCGTGCGGCAGCTGGGCGCCGCCGCGCGGGGGTGGGTGATCGTTCAGGCGCTCCTGCTCGCCGCGGCGGTCGCGGCCGGAGCGCTCCGGCGGCCGGAGCTCGCGTACGCGGCAGCCGCCGGCTGGGTGCTCTTCGTGTACGGGCCGAGGGTCGCGCAACGCCGCGCGAACGAGCTCTTCGCCGCTTTCCGGTTCGCCGCGGCGGCGCGCTGGGCTCGGCTCGCTGCGTGGCTTCACCCGTTCGACGACGCCCGGAGCCAAGCGATGCTCGTCGAGGCGCAGGGCGAGATGATTCGGGGTCGCTACGACCGAGCCCGCGCCCTCCTCGCCGACGCCGAGCGCTCGCCTCGGCTGCGCGACGTCGTGCGAATCGAGCGCTTGCGACTCGATCGCGACTGGCGCTCCATCGTCGCCGAGCTCGACGCGAGACCTCGCGTGGCGTCGAACCCGCTGCTCCTCATGCCGTACCTCCGCGCGCTCGGCGAGACGGGCGACCCGTCGCGCCTGCTCGCGACGTACGCGAAGCTTCCGGCGCCGTTTCGGCGCGTTCCGACCGTGCGGCTCGTCGCTGCCGCGTTCTGCGGTCGTCCCGACCTCGTGCGGGCGCTCCTCGATGGTCCGCTCGTTCGCGATCCCGAACCGTCGCGAGTCTACTGGCTCGCGATCGCCGAGCAGGCGAGCGGCGCCGGCGCCGTGGCAACGGAACGCCTGCAGGCGCTCGCCGCCGGCGACATGCTCGTGGAACAAGCGAAACATCGCTTGATGGTGCCGGCGCCGCTCGTCGCGCCGAGCGCGCTCTCGCCCGAGGCGCGACGCACGCTCGATGCGCTCGCGCGCGAGATCCGCGAGACGCGCGCGTTTCTCAGCGTTCCGCCGAAGCCGCGCCTTCCCGCAGC
>DASUTR010001026.1:0-4753 GCA_036374535.1 Polyangiaceae bacterium | reverse complement strand
TTGGTGAGCAGGTTTGCGACGACCTGCTGCAGGCGCGCACCGTCACCGTCCACGGGCACCGGCGCGCCCGCGATCGACGTCGACAACGTGATGCCGTGGTCGCGAAGGATCGGCTCCACCGCCTCTATGGCGGCGGTCACCGAGTCGCCGAAGCGCACTTGCTCCTTACGCAGCTCGAACTTACCGCTCGTGATGCGCGAGACATCGAGCAGGTCGTCGAGCAGACGAGCCATGTGACGGCCCTGCCGATCGATGACGAGGCGGGCCTTCGCCTGCACCTCGTTCGCGCCGCCCCCACTCACGACGCGCACGGCGTTCAGCACCGCGGCCAGCGGGTTTCTGAGCTCGTGCGAGAGCATCGCGAGGAAGCGCTCGCGCCGGCGAGCCGCGGCGCGCACTTCCTCCTCGGCCTGCCGTCGCTCGGTGATGTCGAGGAACGTGACGACCGCTCCGACGACTCTGCCTTCGCGTTCGACGGGATGGCTGAAGTACTCCGCGGCGAACCACGTGCCGTCGGCGCGCCAGAACACCTCGTCGCTCGAGTGCGTCGCACCGTTGCCGCGAAATGCGTTCGTGAGGTGGCAATCGTGACCGGACGCGCTGCCGTTCGACGGAATGCGGTGGACGATCTCGTGCATATCGCGACCGATGAGCTCGGCCGGCGTGCGATAGCCGAGCAAGCGCACGCACGCCGGATTGCAGAACGTGCAGGCGCCATGCGTGTCGACGCCGTAGATGGCTTCGGCCGTCGAGTCGAGGAGCTCCTGAATCTGGCGCTGGCGCTCTTCGAGCTCGCGATGAGCGGCCTTGAGCGCCGTGATGTCGCGAGCGATGGCAGAAGCACCGACGACGGCGCCCGCCGTGTCGAATACGGGTGACAGCGTGATGGACACGTCGACGCGGGAGCCGTCCTTCCGCAGGCGCAACGTCTGGACGTGCTCGAGGCGGTCGCCGCGACGAATGGCGGCGAGAAAACGATCGACGTCGCGCGCGCCGTCCGGCGGACACAAGAATCGCACGTCCTTGCCGATCGCCTCTTCGGCCGTGTAGCCGTAGAGTCGCTCGGCGCCGTGGTTCCAGGTCTCGATGATGCCGTCGAGGTTCTTGCGCATGATCGCGTCCTCGGACGACTCGACGATTGCCGACAGCTGCGCGAGGCGCGCTCGCGCCTTGTCCAGCGCGGAGATATCCGTGATGGTGAGGACTACTCCCGAGATCGGCCGCGCCTCGGGAAGCGTATCGTGCGCGTTCGCGCGGGCTCGACCGATGCGATACGGCAAGATGCGCAAAAAGTGCGGCACGCCCTGCTCGTCGCGCACCTCGTCTTCCGTCGAGACGCCGTCCCGCAGCGCTCGCTCGATCTCCGCCATCAGCGTGGGGCGCCGCAGGGTATGCGAGAAATCGCCGATCTCGCGCCCGAGGTCGCGATCTTGAATGCGAAAGACGCGACCGATCCGTTCCGTGTAGCGCCGAATTCTGAGGTCGCGATCGAGAAAGACCGTGCCGACCTCGGTCCCCTCGAGGAGATGACCGATGTCGGCGTTCGCTTGCTGGAGCTCCTCGATCTTCGTCTGGTACTCGGCGTTCACCGTGTAGAGCTCTTCGTTCACCGAATGGAGCTCCTCGTTCGTGCTCTGGAGCTCCTCGTTCGACGCGACGAGCTCTTCGTTCGTCGCCTGGAGCTCCTCGTTCGAGGTTTCGAGCTCCTCGACGGTGGACTGGAGGATCTCGCGAGCGTACGAGAGCTCGCCCTCGAGCGACTGCATGCGCTCGCGCGAAGCCTGGGTGACGCTCACCTCGCCGCCGGTGTCCGCGGACTCCGGACGAACGACGGGCGGAGAGGGCGCCGCGTTCGCGACGCGGGCGTTGTCCTCGAACGTGATGAGCACGTGGCTCTGATCGCTTCTCGGCTGGTGAACGATCTCGAGACGAACGCGAAAATCGTGCGTTCCCCGGCTATCCGTCACGGGAACGTTCGGACAAACGATGGGCACGCGTTCTCGCGTGACGCGCGAAAGAGCTCCCGCGATGACCGTCCGGAGATCGCCCTCGAGCATGTCGAGCACGTTGCCCGTGGGCCGGCGCGACTTGGCGCGGAGCCAGCGTTCGGCGCCCGAAAAGCAGTCGAGTAGCCGGGCGCTCTCGTCGATGAGCAGCGCGGGCGGCATGAAGCGATCGAGCAGCCGATCGTAGCTGGCGAGGAGCTGGGGGTCGACGCGGTGCTGGCGCATGCCCTCGATGGACGTGGGACGCGAAATGGAAATCTGCGGAGTGACGTGCAGCGGCTCGACGAGCCGGATGTCGCGTCGCTTGCGGAACACCTTCCAGCGCTCGTTCAACGTCGAAAACTCGTTGCCGAGCGGACCCATCGATTCACTCGCACCGAGCACGAGGATGCCGCCGCTCGCGAGGCCGAAGTGAAAGAGCGAGAGCACGCGTCGCTGTACGTCCGGCCGCAAGTAGATCAGGAGATTTCGGCAAGAGATCAGGTGCATCCGCGTGAAGGGCGCGTCCTTCATCACGTTGTGCGGCGCGAACACCACGAGCTGGCGCAGCTCGGGCGACACCATGTACCCCGACTGGGTCTCCATGAAATAGCGCGCGCGTCGCGCGGGATCGACGTGCGCGAGCTGGTCTCGGCCGTAGGAGCCCATGGCGGCCGTGTCGAGCGACAGGCGGTGCATGTCGGTCGCGATGATCTTGAAGTTCGGCGGCCGATTGAGCCGTCCCGCCTGTTCGTGGAACAAGAGGGCGAGCGAGTACGCCTCCTCACCCGTCGCGCAGCCGGCGACCCACACCCGGATCTGTTCCGAAGCGGGAACCTTCGCGAAAATCTCCGGAATGACGGTGTTCTCGATGAACGCGAACGCTTCGGGATCACGGAAGAACCGCGTCACGCCGATCAACAGATCTTGATAGAGCAGCCCCTGTTCGATCGGATCGGCACGCAGCTCGTCCAGGTATCCCGAAAGGTCGGCAAATCCCTTGAGTCCCGCGCGGCGCTCGAGCCGGCGACTCACCGTCGTCAGCTTGTAGAGCGAGAAGTCGATGCCGAATTGCTCGTTCAAGAGCGCGAGCACCTCGGAAAGCGGCGCGTCGGCGTCGAGCGGCGGGGTTTCGACTTCTTCCGGCTGCGGGCTCGGAGGCTCGACTTGACCGCTGAGGTAGCCGGCGAGCTCGTGCGGGGCGCCGACGAAGTCGACGACGCCGGTCGCCGCGGCGCTCGTCGGCATGCCGTCGAAGGCGGCGGTGTCCCGGCTTTCCGCGAGGACCAGGCCACCCGCTGCCTTCACGGCGGACACGCCGTGCGCCCCGTCGCTCCCGCTCCCGGAAAGTACGACGGCCACCGCACGCGTCCCTGCTTCGGCCGCCAGCGAGCGAAAGAACACGTCGATCGGCTGCGGGAGAGCGCGCGGCTCTTTGACCGACAGCACGAGGCGCCCGGCTTTGATTTCGATCTCTTTGCCCGGCGGAAGCAGGTAGACGTGGTTCGGAACGACGGCCTCGCCGTCCGACGCGAGCGAAATGCTCATTTCCGAATAGCGAGCCAAGAGCTCCGCCATCAACGTTTTGAAGTCGGGCGACAGGTGCTGGACGACGACGAACGCCATCCCCGAATCGGCCGGCATAGCGCCGAAGAAGCGCTCGAGTGACTCGAGTCCCCCCGCGGATGCGCCGACCCCGACGATTCGAAACGTAGGGGATGGGGTCTCGGGCGCGCGATCCGGCTGCTCGCTCTCCGTCACGGTAATGATCGAGTCCTTTCAGGCTTTTATGGGCGGCCAACCTGAAGCAACCCCCGTGCCGAGCCGGTCGTCTTTTTAACGCCTCCTAAGGATCTATCCGAGCGTCGCGAGCGACAAATTGCCACAGGCAAGACACGCCCGCCCCACCTCCGGAGAGTGGGACGACAGGCTTATTCGCGCAGCGCTTCGGCGCCGCCGATGATTTCCATGAGCTCGGTCGTAATCGCCGCTTGGCGCGCGCGGTTGTAGTCGAGCGTGAGCTTCGAAATCATTTCGGACGCGTTCTTCGTCGCAGAATCCATCGCCGTCATCTGCGCACCGAGCTGCGAAGCGAGCGACTCGAGCAACGCGCGAGCGATCGTCGCCTCGACGTACATCGGGACGAGGCGCTCGAGCAGGGTGCCCTTTTCGGGTTCGAACAGGAACTGCGGCTCCTGCTTGTCCAAGTTCTCGTTCGCTGCAGGCGCACCTTCGGACGGGGGCGCCTCGAGCGGAAAGAGCGGCTCGGCGACGACGCGCTGGCTCATCGCGCTCTTGAACTCGTTGTAGACGAGGTAGATTGCGTCGACCTCACCCGCGAGGAACGGCTTCACGACGGTGCGCGCGACGTGTCGCGCCGTGTCGATGTCGAGCTTCTCCCAGACGCCGCTGAACACGTGGTAAATCGGCACGGAGCGGCGCTGGAAGTAGTCGCGCCCCTTGCGCCCGATCACGGCGAGCGAAACCTCGATGCCGTTCGCGCGCTTTTCTCGCATCATGCGCTCGGCGGTGCGCAGGATGTTCGCGTTGAACGCTCCGGCGAGCCCCCGGTCGCTCGTGATGATGAGCACGAGCGCCCGCTTTTCCTCGCGTCGCGCCAGCAACGCGTGCTCGGCCTCGGTCGACTCCGTCTGGGCGAGCGCGACCGTCACCTCCCGCAACATTTCGCCGGTTTTCACCGCGTAGGGACGGAGCGCCAGAATACGCTGCTGCGCGCGAGCGAGCCGCGCTCCGGCGACCATCTTCAT
>DASUTR010001025.1:0-8578 GCA_036374535.1 Polyangiaceae bacterium | reverse complement strand
GGGTTCGGAGAGCACGGGCGGCTCGGGCAGCGGCGCACCCTCGGGCGGCGCGGCCGGCACGTCGACGACGGGAGGCAGCGCGGGCACGAACGGCGGTACGGGACCTGGCGGCACGGCTGGCGCCGCTGCGGGCACGAGCGGAGGTTCCGAAGGGGACGATGACTCCGATGACTCCGGCGGATGCACGCTGAGCTCGTCTCGATCCGCACCCGGAACCGCGCTTTCGTTCGTGCTCGGCCTCTTGGCCATCGGCGCGCTCCGCCGAAGGTTTCATCGCTGACGCGAGCGCCGGTCGAGCCGCCGCGCGAGCGCGAGCACGACGAGAGACAGCAGCGGGAAAGCGAGCGGCGTCGCTCGCGAGGACGACCGACAAGAACAGCCCGGGTCCTTCGGCGGCGGTGTTTCGGGCAACGCTTCGCCCGCGGGCGCGAGCGTGAGCAGCGACATCCCGAAGCGCGGCAAGCTGAACGTGAGTCTCACCGCGCCGCGCCGCGCCGCGACCACGTGCTCGGGCTCGATGACGACCGGTTCCATCGCGGCGCGGAGCGAGCCGAGCTGCTCGGAGGACGGCGCGGCCGGGCGGCCCTGAGATACCCACGCGGCGAACGCGTTGCCGTGCGTTTCGTCCACGCGCGTGTGCGTCACCAAAGCGGCCGCTCCGAACGCGGGCGGCACGGCGACCTCGAGCGCGACGAGCGCGGGCTCCGCCTCGACCAGATCGTCGTGATAGTTCCAGACGAGAACCTGGATCCGCTCGCCGTCGATCGCGGCGAGCGCGTCGATGTCGGGGCGAGCCCGGACGCCGTCCGCGATGAGGGCGTCGAGCGGCATTGCGCCGCTGCTCGCGACGGGCAACCGCGCACCGCTGAGAGCGCCGAGCAGCTTGAAGGCGTTCAGCACCGGCAGGTGAATGCCGTTGGTCGCGAGGGCGCGGTAGCCGGCGAAATACGGCGTACCGGGAAAGGTGAATGCCCACGTGAGAACCCCGCGCAGGTCCACGTCCATCTCGGCGGCAAGATCGAGCGAACGCTTCATCATCGCGAGCTCGTACGCGCCGTAGGCCGGTGACGTACGGTAGGCATTTTCGGGTCGAAGCGTCGCCGGGCAAGCGGCGCAGCCGTCCGGGTCCGCTTCGCTGATGACGACGGGCGTACGGGCGAACGCCTCGGAGCGCCGCACGGCTTCGAAGCCCGCCCGATGAAGGCGCAGCTGGTTGCCGAGATCCATCTGCACGTGCTCGTCCGCGATGGTGACGCCGCCCTTCGCGTGAAAGCTCACCATGTCGAGGCGCGTACCCGTTCGACCGGTGACCGCGTTCGTGCCCGTGGCGCAATGCTCGAGAAAATCGACCAGGAACGCGCCGTCCGCTCGCGCGACGGCGGGTCCGCCCAACGACGCCTCGGGAAATACGGCGTGGAGCGCCGCCTCCGTATGGTCGTAGAGCCGCGCGAACTCCTCGAACGTACCGTGCCAGTACCCGATGTCCGGCTCGTTCCAGAGCTCCCACTCGAAGCTCGACGCGGCGCCGGGATAGCGCTCCTTCACGTGCGCGGCCCACGTGCCCACGAGCGCGCCCCACGCCTCGTAGTCGCGCGGCGGATAGAAACAGCCGCCGTCGAGCACCGTCGGAGCCGCGTTCCGGTACGGCTCGGGCATCGTCGAGAGCGCTTGCGGCATGAACCCGAGCTCGACGAGCGGAAACGCGCCCGCGTCGAGCGTCGCGTCCATGATCCCGTCGATGAGCGTGAAGTCGTAGACGGGGTTACCGTCCGCGTCCTCGGTGTACACGTTCGTCGAGCCCCACTTGAGCGCCGGCGCGCCGTCTCCCGTATTGAAGAGAAAATGCGTGCGGACACGAACCGGCGCCGAGTGGAGCTCGGCGAGCGCGCGCAGCAGCTCGCGGCCCTCGGGCATCGTCGTGTAGTTCACCTCGTCGTAGCCGTGAAAGGCCCAAACGCGCTCGAGCGGCGTTCCCGCGACGGTGGCATCGACATCGATCGTAACGGTTTCGGAGGCCTCGGCGTTCGCCGAGCGGGCGCCGAGGCTCAGGACGAGCGCGGCGAGCAAGAGTTCGGTCGAACGGCGGCGCACGAAGCCAGCTACGCGAGGGCTTTCACCGCTTCACGCTCGATGGCGAGCCCTTTACGGTGACGCGCGAAGAACTCGTCGAAGCCCTTCACGTCTTGCGGGTCCGGCTTCACGGGTGCGCCGATGCGGCCGGCAATACGCGCGTCGAGATAGTCGGGGAGCGATTCCGTCTCGTTCGCGCGCACGAGGTACGCCGCGAGCACGGCCATGCCCCAAGCGCCCCCCTCGCCCGCCGTGGCGGGAACGCTGACCGGAACGTGGAGCGCGGCCGCCATCATGCGCTGGCCGACGTCGCCCACTTTGAAGAAGCCGCCGTGCCCGCGGATCTCCTCGATCACGACGCCCTCTTCTTCCGTGAGGATGTTCATGCCGGAGCGAATCGCACAGAGCGAGGCGAAGAGCGTGGCGCGCATGAAGTTTTCGAGCGTGAACTTGCCGCCGTGATTCCGCGCGAAGAGCGGCCTGCCCTCGCTGAAACCCGTGATGTGCTCGCCCGACACGTAGTTGATGGAGAGCAGGCCGCCGGCATCCGCGTCGGCGACGAGCGCGAGAGGCAAAAGCTTTTCGTAGAGCGCTCCCGGGCGCGTCTCGACTCCGAGTGCCTTGCCGACCTGGCCGAAGACGGCGATCCAGGCGTCGAGATCGGAGGAACCGTTGTTCGAGTGCGCCATGGCGACGGGCTTGCCGTCGGGCGTGACCACGATGTCGATCTCTTCGTGCGGTCGCGAGAGGCTCTTCTCGAGAACGATCATCGCGAACACCGAGGTTCCCGCCGAGACGTTGCCCGAGCGCGGGCGGACCGCGTTCGTCGCGACCATGCCCGTACCGGCGTCGCCTTCCGGCGGGCACAACGGAACGCCCGGTGAAAGCTTGCCCGTCGGATCCAGGAGCCTTGCGCCCGCTTCCGAGAGCGTTCCGGCGCGCCGCCCCGCGGGCAGCACGCGAGGCAGGATGTCGCGGAGCTTCCAGCCGAGCTCACGCGGCGCGACGAGACCGTCGAACTTCTGGAGTCGCGTCGAGTCCCAGTCGCCCGTGCGCGGATCGATCGGGAACATGCCGGAGGCTTCGCCCACCCCGAGCTCGTGCCTGCCGGTGAGCTTTTCGTGCACGTACCCGGCGAGCGTCGTCAGGCGCGCGATTTTCTGCACGTGCGGCTGCCCCTCGAGGATCGACTGGTAAAGGTGCGCGATGCTCCAGCGCTGCGGCACGGCGAACGTAAGGAGCGGCGTGAGCTCGGCGCAGGCTTGTCCGGTAATGTTGTTGCGCCACGTACGGAAGGGAACGAGGAGCCGACCCTCTGCGTCGAGCGCCACGTACCCGTGCATCATCCCGCTCACGCCCAGCGCAGCGAGCGTGCGAAGCTCGATGTCGTAGCGCTCGCGCACGTCCGCCGCGAGCGCGGCGTAGCAGGCGGCAATCCCTCGCCAGACGTCTTCCATGGCGTAGGTCCACACGCCCTCTTTCAGCTGGTTCTCCCAGCCGTGCGCGCCCGACGCGAGCGGCGTCGTATCCGGCGCGATGAGCGAGGCCTTGATGCGAGTCGAGCCGAGCTCGATGCCGAGGACGGCGGCGCCCGAGCGGATCACCGTCGCGGCCTCGCCGTGAGCGAGCGTCACCGCGTCCTCGTGCGCAAGGCTCGGAGCGTGCCCGAAGTCGGCGCCGGACCCGCGCTCTCGGCTTGACCGTAGTACGCGTCTTTTCCGTGCTTGCGATCGAAGTGCTTCTGGATCAGGCGCTTCGGCAGTCGCGCCGCCGAGGGGACGAGGGTTTTCGTGACGAACGCCATGCGTGCGAGCTCCTCGAGCACCGCGGCATTATAGACGGCTTTCTCCGGGGTCTCGCCCCACGTGAACGGACCGTGCCCGGCGACGAGCACCATGGGAGTCGCCAGGGGGTCGCGATCCGCAAAACACTCGAGGATCTGGTTGCCCGTCTCGACCTCGTAGTCCCGCGCCACGGCCTGGTTCGACATGATGGCCGTGCACGGCACGTCTTCGGCGAGATGATCGGCGTGCGTGGTCCCGTAAATCGGAATCGCGAGGCGTGCCTGCGCCCAGCCGGTCGCGTAGCTCGAGTGCGTGTGGACGACTCCGCCGATTCCCTTCCACGCCCGGTAGAGCACGAGGTGCGTCGGGGTGTCCGAGGAGGGCCGCAGCTTTCCCTCGACGATCTTGCCCGCCAGATCGACGACGACGAGATCGTCGACGCCGAGCTTCTCGTACGGAACACCGCTCGGCTTGATCGCGATGACGCCGCGACGGGCGTCGAGCGCCGAGACGTTGCCGAACGTGTAGATGGCGAGACCGCGCTTCGGGATCTCCTGATTTGCCGCCCAGGCGCGCTCTTTCAACTCGCGGTAGGACGAGGGCATCGCGCTACCGCCCGAGCGCGAAGGCCGCGTCGTTCCAGCGCAGCTCGTTCTTCAGCGCGCGGAGATCGAGCCCCTCACCCAGCCGAATTACTTCGAGCCCGGCCATGTCCGCGAAATCTTCCCATTCCGCGCTCGTCACCGCCTGGCAAAACGCAGCGTGG
This sequence comes from Polyangiaceae bacterium, assembly GCA_036374535.1. Classification (GTDB taxonomy): domain Bacteria; phylum Myxococcota_A; class Polyangia; order Polyangiales; family Polyangiaceae; genus PMG-095. The sequence goes on along the minus strand of DASUTR010001025.1, from coordinate 3,958 downwards.
TGCGCTCCGCCCGCGGTGATCCACCCCTGGCACGCGCGTTTGAAGTCGGGCCGCGGAATCCACACGGCGCGCGCGGTGGGAAGCTTCGGCAGCGGCGCTTCGGGCTTCACGACGTCGAGCTCGGCGACGATCATACGCATGCGGCCGCCCATGTCGACGAGCGTGGTGTTGACGGCAGGGCCGGGCTTCGCGTCGAAAACGAGCCGCGCTGGAGGCGCTTTGCCTCCGATCCCGAGCTCGTGCACCTCGAGCGACGGCCGGTCGCCGGCGATGCTGGGACATACCTCGAGCATGTGCGCGCCGAGCACGCGCTCCTTCCCCTTGACCAGGTGGTACGTGTAATCCTCCATGAACGAGACGCCGCCGGGACGTCCCGCCGTCATCACCTTCGCGAGGCGCACGAGCGCCGACGTCTTCCAGTCGCCCTCGGCACCGAAGCCGTAGCCGTCGCCCATCAGCCGCTGGCAGGCGAGGCCGGGGAGCTGCTTCATGCCGTAGAGGTCCTCGAACGTGGTGGTGAACGCACCGAAACCGCCCTCCTCGAGGAAGGCTCGCATGGCGAGCTCCTGACGGGCGGCGTAACGCACGCTTTCATGATGCTCGCCGCCCTTCCGGACGCCGGCGGCGAGCGTGTAGGTGTCCTCGTATTCCTTCACGAGCGTATCGACGGCGGCGTCGGAGACTTCCGCGACCGAGCTCGCGAGATCGCCCATCGCGTAGCCGTTCACCGACCAGCCGAGCTGGATTTGCGCCTCGACTCGATCGCCGCCGGTGACCGCCACTTCGCGCATGTTCATGCCGCCGAAGCGTGCAATCTTGAGCTTGCGCGACTCGGCCATCGCGAGCGCGGTGCGGGACCACGACGAGAGCTCGTCCACGAGATCCCCGTCTTGCCAATGCCCGACGATGATCTTGCGCTTTTGCCGCAGGCGCGCGCTGATGAACCCGTACTCCCGATCGCCATGGGCGGATTGGTTCAGGTTCATGAAATCCATGTCGATTTCACCCCACGGCAGCTCCCGATTGAACTGCGTGTGCAGGTGAGCGAGCGGCTTCTGCAGCCGCGTCAGCCCCGCGATCCACATCTTCGCGGGCGAGAACGTGTGCATCCACGTGACGACGCCCACGCAGGCGGGCGAGGAGCTCGCGTCCAAACACACCTTTTCGATGGCGTCCGGCCCGGTGAGCACCGGCTTCCACACGACGTTCACGGAAAACTTCCCGGATGCGTTGAGGGATTCGACGATGGCCTGGGAATTCCGGGCAACCTGCGCGAGCGTGTCGTCGCCGTAGAGGTGCTGGCTGCCGGTCAGAAACCAGAGTTCGGGTGTTTTGTGCCCAAGGGCGTTTGGCGCCATTTCATCGAATTGTGAGCGTTCACATACTCGATGTCAAGGGCTGGTAGGATGCGGCGCGAGTGACCGTTTCCGACCCCACACCCAAGAAGCGCCGCCCCGCCGTGATGACGGACGTGGCGCGACTCGCCGGCGTCTCGTACCAGACGGTCTCGCGCGTCCTTCACGACAGCCCCCTCGTGCGCGGCGAGACGCGCGAGCGCGTTCTGTCGGCGATTCGGCAGCTCGACTATCGGCCGAACTCGGTCGCGCGAGCCCTCGTCACGGGACGCTCGAAGACGCTCGGCGTCGTCACGTTCGACACGTCGCTGTACGGCCCGGCGTCGACGCTGCTCGGCATCGAACAGGCGGCCCACGATGCGGGCTATGCCGTCAGTATCTCGAGCCTGCGCTCGCTCAACCGCGAAACCGTCGTCCTCGCGATCGAGCAGCTCCGCGACCAAGGGGTCGACGGCGTCGCCGTCATCGCCCCGCTCCGGGCCGGCGTCGACGCGCTGCGACACGTGAGGTCGGACTTCGCCGTCGTCGCCGTCGCTGCTGGGCCGAACGCGTCGATTCCCGTCGCGAGCTTCGATCAAGCCTCGGGCGCCGCGACCGCCACGCGGCATCTCCTGAGCCTCGGGCACGAAACCGTGTGGCACCTGGCCGGGCCGCACGATTGGAAAGAAGCGGACGAGCGCATCGAGGGATGGCGCTCGGTGCTCGCCGCCGCCGGCGCGCCGATCCCTGCGCCGCTTCGCGGCGACTGGACGCCGCGCTCGGGCTACGAGCTCGCCGAGACCTTGCTCGCGACGCGGGATTTCACCGCGGTGCTCGTCGCGAACGATCAGATGGCGCTCGGATTCCTGCGCCGGGTGCACGAAGCCGGGCGAGAGGTCCCTCGCGACTTCAGCGTCGTCGGCTTCGACGACATTCCGGAAGCTGCCTACTTCACGCCTCCGCTCACGACCGTTCGTCAGGATTTCACGGAGCTCGGCCGGCGCTGCTTGCAGAGCTTGCTCCGGCGGATTCAGGGCGACACCGAGCCCACACGCGTCGTGATCGCGCCGGAGCTCGTGCTCAGAAGCTCGACCTCGGCGCCGCCGAAGCGGTGAGAAGCGTCGCGCGTCCCGTGGACGTGAGCGAACGCCGGTTCAGAAGCTGACGTTCGCTTGGAGCTTGATGACGTCCATATCGGGCGTCTCACCCGCGTAGGGCCCACCCTGGACGATCTGGCTGCCGGCGACGAGCGGCTGGCCCCAAGGCCACCTTCCGGCGACGACCATTTTATCGCCGTAGCGGTAGCGGGAGTACTGGAGGTAGATGCTCTCGCTCGAGAGGAAGTTCGACGACAGGATGATTCGCGGCGTGATCGCCGAGAACACGTACCCCGAGTCGTCCAAATTGTAGTTGACCTCGTCCCAGCGCAGCATCAGGCCAAGCCACTTCAGCGGCTGGACCGTGACGTCCGCTCCGTACTTCATCTGCGCGATGTGATCCTGCGGGATGACGGAGGTGACGGGTAGCTCGAGGTTCGAATCGATGAACAGACCGAACACGTTGAGCGTGACTTCCGGCATCGCCGCGCCGCGCTCCTTCCCGAGGACCGTCGAGAGCGAGTTCTCGTAGAGAAAGCCGAGGTTGAAGGTCGAGCCCGTGCCCGTGCTGTTCGTCGCGCTTTCGTCCCACGCCATGTAGTTCGTGGCGAAGCCTGCGCCACCGAGCGAATGCATGAGCTCGGTGCCCGCTTGCGCGAGAGCCCAGCCGTTGCGGACACGCGTGTACGACGGGGATATCCAGAGATGACCGGCGCGGGGCGCGCGGACGTTCACTTCGCCGCCGACGGTCGTAAACTTCGCTTCCCGCGCGTCGGCATACGCCTGACCGGCGCTGCCTCGCTGCGTGAGGTTCGGATCGCGGGTCCACTGGTGGTTGAAGTGCAGACCCACGTCGACGTTGTCCTTGTAGGCGACACGGACGTGCTCGTAGTGAACCAGATCGAGACCGACCGTCGCCTGATACGGCGGCGGTGACAGGATGTTGAAGCTACCGTCGCGGCCCGTACCGAAGCCCTGGATGAGCGTCACGGTGAGATCGGACGTGACCGGCATGGTGAACTTGAGTTGCTCACCGACGTGTCGAAAACGCCCGAGCGTGTACGTGTCGTACTTGTCGAAGTAGCCGAACGAGGGCCAAAAGGCGCCCGCCGTGAGCGCGATGTTCGGCTTCATGGTGCCCATCTCTACGTCGGTGTCGAGCGTGAGATAGGCCATCCCCGGCACCCAGCCTGCGTCGTAGTTGCGGAAGCCGGCGGACTGAAACCAGTAGCCCATCCAACCGACGACCGCCTCGACGTGCTTCTTCTTCGCGTGAATGAAGACTTCTACCCAGTCTTGTTCCTGAAGACGCGTGTAAGCGAAGCTGTAGTAGTTCGAATCGACGGTTCGATTCGGTCCATAGGAAATTTGCGTCTCGGCTGGACCGTCACGAGTGTCGGGACCGGGGCGCGAGCTGATGCCCAGCGCCATGGGCGCGCGGAAATAGCCGCTGACGAAGAAGTGCCAGTCTTCGAATGGCTTGCCGGGCTTCGCTTCGGGCTCAGGCTTCGCTTTTTCAGTGCCGGG
>DASUTR010001024.1:0-5278 GCA_036374535.1 Polyangiaceae bacterium | reverse complement strand
ATCTCGGTGCCCGGCTGGTTCTTGATCGTGACGAGCGTCGAGAGCGGGATCATCGTCTTCGTCGTCTCGCTGCGGACGTAGATGTCCCCGATGTCCTCGGCTTTCAGGCGCGAGCTCGCTTCCGACTGCACGTAGACGCGGAAGAGCCGCCCGAAGCGGTTGAAGTCGTTCACGTAGCTCCCGCCGAGCGACGCCGAGAGCGCCTGGAACACCTCGTTTACCGGCACGCCGAGCTTCCGCGACTTCTCGCGGTCGAGCTCGACCCCGACCTGCGGATAGTTCGGGTTGAAGGAGGTCATCAGGTTCGCGAGCTCGGGTCGCTGGCGCGCCTCGGTGAGGAACGCCATCGACTGCTTGCCGAGGTCGGAGACGCTGAGAGAGCCGCTGCGATCCTGAAGCAAGAAGTTGAAGCCTGCGGAAGCGCCGAACCCGCTGATGGTCGGAATGTTGAAGGGGACGATGATCGCTTCGGGAATGCCCGCGAAGGCCCGATGAAGCCGCGCCATCACGCCCTTGACGTGAAGCTCCGGAGTCTTGCGCTCTTCCCAGGGGTGGAGACGCACGAAAATCGTGCCGAAGTTCGGCTGATAGGTGCTCGTGACGGCGCCGAAGCCGCCGATCGTCTGGTACGACTCGACGCCTTCGGTCTTGCCGAGGATCTGCTCCACCTTCGCGAGCGCCTCGCTCGTGCGCTCGAGCGACGAGCCGGGCGGTAGCTGGAGCGCGACGCCCATGATGCCCTGGTCTTCTTCGGGCACGAACCCTTGCGGCAGCACGCTGCCGAAGTACCCGGCCCCCGCGCCGACGACCCCCACGAGAACGATCGTAAGGAACGCCTTGCGGACGAGAATGCGCGCGACGCGCACGTAGCCGCCCGTCGCCTTGTCGAACAGGAAGTTGAACCCGGCGTAAAACTTCGCGATGGGCCCCTTCTTCTTCTCTTTGGAGATGGGCTTGAGCAGCATCGCCGAGAGCGCGGGCGAGAGCGAAAGCGCGCTGAACGCGGACAGGAGCACCGAGATCGCGATGGTGAGCGCGAACTGCTGGTACATCTGGCCCGTCAGGCCCTCGATGAGCGCGACGGGCATGAACACGGCGGAAAGGATGAGCGCGATGCCGATGACGGGGGCGGAAACCTCCTTCATCGCCTGAATCGTCGCTTCCTTCGGAGCCATGCCGTGCTCCATGTGATGCATCACGGCTTCCACCACGACGATGGCGTCGTCCACCACGATGCCGATCGCGAGCACGAGCCCGAACATCGACAGCGTGTTGATCGAGAAGCCGAGCAGCGGGAAGAAGATGAACGTGCCGATGAGCGAGACCGGCACGGTGAGCAGCGGAATCAACGTCGCGCGGAAGTTCTGGAGGAAGATCAGCACGACGAGCGTCACGAGAACCACGGCCTCGAGGAACGTGTGCAGGATCGACTCGATCGACGCTTCGACCGACGGCGTCGTGTCGTAGACGATCTTGTAGTCCATGTCGGTGGGGAAGAGCTCCTTCGCCCGCTTCATGGTTTCGTAGATGGCCTTCGAGGCTTCGAGCTGGTTGGCGCCGGGCAGTAGGTAGAGCGCCATGGCGCCGGCGGGCTTTCCGTCGAGGCGCCCGAAGGAGTCGTAGTTCTGCGCGCCGAGCTCGGCGCGGCCTACGTCTTTGATGCGAATCTGCGAGCCGTCCGGGGTCTCGCGGATGATGATGTTTTCGAACTCCTCGGGCGTGACGAGGCGGCCGGGAGCGCTCACCGTGAGCGTGAACTTCTGGTCCTTCGGCGTCGGGGCCGTGCCGATGCGGCCGGCGGGCGCCTGGAGGTTCTGCTCCTTGATGGCCGTGATGACGTCGGAAGGCGTGAGCCCGAGCTGGGCGAGGCGGTCGGGCTTGAGCCAGACACGCAGGCCGTAGTCGCTGCCGCCGAAGAGGTCGACCTGGGCGATGCCGGGGATGCGGAGCAGCTGATCGCGCAGGTTGATGCCGCAGTAGTTGATGAGGAAGTTCGCGTCGTACGTGCCCTTCGGCGAATAAAGCCCGATGAGCATCAAGATGCTCGGGCTCATCTTCTTTACCGTCACGCCCTGAGCGACGACTTCCTGCGGCAGGCGCGCCTGAGCCGCGGAGACGCGGTTCTGCGTCAGGACGTTCGACATGTCCTGGTCGACGCCGACCTTGAAGTTTACGTCGAGCTGCATGCGGCCGTCGCTCGTGTTCGACGACTTCATGTAGATCATGTCCTCGACGCCGTTCACCTCCTGTTCGATGGGCGTCGCGACGGATTGCTCGACGCTGACGGCCGAGGCGCCGTTGTAATTCGCCGTGACGCGGATCGTCGGCGGCGCGAGGAACGGGTACTGCTCGATCGAGAGCTTCGTCAGCATGAAGCCGCCGAGCAGCACCGTGATGATCGCGATCACGATCGCGACGATCGGGCGGCGGATGAAGAAATTCGCCATGGTTCGGTGCTCTCAAGGAGCGCTGGCGGCGGGAGCGGGTGCTGGAGCGGAAGCACCGGGGGGCGCTGCGCTGCCGGTGACGGCCGAGAGCTCTTCGAGTGGCACCGTTTCGGCTTTCACCTTGAGGCCCGGGCGAACCTTCTGAATGCCCTCGACGATCACGCGTTCGCCGGGTTTCAGCCCGCTCTCGATGACGACGAGCGCTCCGACGCGTTCGGCGGTCTTCACCGGCCGAATCTCGACGGTGTCGTCGGGCTTCACGACCGCGACGTTGTTGATGCCCTGCATCTCCTGCACCGAGCGCTGGCCGATGATCACGGCGTCCTTCTTCGTGCTCACGGCCGCGCGCACGCGCGCGTATTGCCCCGGGCGCACGATGCCCCCGGGGTTCGGAAACGCGGCTTCGAGGCGGATGGTGCCCGTCTTCGGATCGACGTTGCGATCGACGAAAACGAGGTGGCCTTCGTGCCGGTGCGTCGTTCCGTCCGCCAGGATGAGCTGAAAGGCGAGCCCGCGAACGCCGTCGTCCACGCCCGCGTCTGCCGCGTCGCCCGCGCGAGCCGAGGCTTTTTGGACCGCAGCGTCGGGAGCGGCAGCGCCGTTCTCCGCCCGATCCTCGCGGCGCCGCGCGTAAAAGAGGTATTCGCGCTCGGAAATGCTGAAGCGCACGTGGATCGGTTCCACTTGAGAAAGGCGCGTGAGGAGCGTGTTCGCTCCGCGCCCGACGAGCGTTCCGGGGTGGACCTCGGTAATGCCGATGAGCCCCTCGTCGGGGGCGGTCACCGTGGTGTAGCCGAGCTCGATGCGCGCCTTCTCGACGGCGGCGCGCGCGGCGGCAACGGCAGATTTTTGGGCCCGTGCGTTCGCCTGCGCGGTCTCGAACTCCTGGACCGAAACCGCGTTTTTGGCGACCAGCGGCTCGTAGCGCTTCACGTCCTGTTCGGTGCGCACGAGCTCGGCTTCGGCCTTCGCGAGATCCGCTTGCGATTGCGCGAGCGCCGCTTTGAACGGCTTGTTGTCGATCGTGTAGAGGACCTGCCCCTTTTTGACGTGGGTGCCCTCCTTGAAGCTCATGGTCTCGAGAAAGCCTTCGACGCGCGCGGAGATCTCGACTTCCGTGCTTCCGCGCGTCTGACCGATGGCTTCGACGAAGATCGGAACGTCGCGCTGTACGACTTCGGCCACTTTGACGAGCGGCGGCGGAGGGGCGGCCTTCTCTTGCTCCTCCTTCTTGCAGGCAACGACCGCCAGAAAAACGAGAGCGCAGAGAAAAACGGGAGTCCAGATACGATTCGTTAACGTCACACGGCCAACCCTTCGGCCGGCCTTATACCATGCAGGGGCAAACTGCAGCGGCTCACTTTCGAGCCGAATCGCGCAGCGTTGGAAAGGACGGTGACCCGATCTAAGCGTGGCTCGCGCTACTGCGCGCCGTTCTCGCCGCCGCCGTCCCCACCGGCCCCACCTTCACCGCGGTCGTCACCCGGCAGGATGCCTCGGCGGCGCAGCTGCTGGAGCACCTCGCTGCAGTCTTCTTCGCAGAGTCCGCGCTCGAGCTCGCTGCAGTACTTCACGCCGAAGCAGTCGATGCACTTCGTGAGCTTTTCGCCGTCGACGCCGTCGTCGGCGAAACCTTTACGGATGGTCTCGACGCAGTCTTCGGCGCTGCCGCGCAAGAGTCCGCAGCCTTCGAGCTTGTCGCAGACCACCGCCGATTTCGCGCTGCAAGAGCCGACCCACGCCAGAGCGAGCGCGCAGGCGGCGAGTTCGCAGAAGAATCGGGCGGACGACCGCCGGTGCATCGGAGGATCATGGCGCTCGCGAACGCGGCGTCAACTCGGTTCATGTCGTTTTTCCGTGCCATCGACTCGACCTTCGTCGATTGGCGGACGGTTCGTCCCGGAGACTTGAAGCTCGAATCGAGACGCGTTACGCGGGATCGCTCATGGGACGAACGGAGCGATTTCGGCTCGCCGTCGCTTCCGCCGTCGCGTGCGCGATGGCGGCGCACGCGCCGGTCGCGCGAGCGCAGAGCGAGCCGGCACGTCCGCCCGAGCCGGCGAGCAACCCGGCTGCGGTCGTGACACCGCCACCGCCGGTCGTGCCCGCTCCCATGCCTCCCGTCGGGTCCGAGCCTGCGAAGCGCCTGCTCCCGCCGCGCGTTCCGCCGGCCGCGCCCGTGACCGCGGTACCGGTGACCGACATCGCCGTCGACTACAACGACCCCGATCCGAACCGCCGCTGGGACGCTTACTTTCGCGCGTTTTTCGGCGGGCTCTTCATCAACTACGTGATCTGGCAGTTCGACTGGTTTCGCGGCGAAACCTTTCACGTCACGCGCGAGAGCATCGGCACGAACCTGAAGACCGGGTTCGTGTGGGACGACAACACGTTCAAGACGAACTTCTTCGGTCACCCGTATCACGGGTCGATGTACTACGGCGCGGCGCGCGGCGCCGGGCTCAGCTACTGGGAATCGCTGCCGTATCCCTGGGTGAACAGCTTCATCTGGGAGTTCATGGGCGAGCGCCATTTCGCGGCCCCGAACGATTGGATCATGACGTCGTACGGCGGCGGCGTGATCGGCGAAGCTCTGTTCCGGCTTTCGAACGAGGTTTTGGACAAGAGCGCGAGCGGTAACGATCGAGGTTGGAGCGAAACCGGAACGATGGCCGTGAGCCCCATGTACGGCTTTCAGCGCCTCGCGTCGGGCCAGGTCGGCGAGAGCGGACCGAAGCCGCTCCGTCACCCGGTTCGAACGGACCTGAACATCGGCATCGATCGCTTTCGTACGGCGAACGTCGAGAACCCCGAGGCGTGGGATCCCACGG
>DASUTR010001023.1:0-4290 GCA_036374535.1 Polyangiaceae bacterium | reverse complement strand
GCAGCTCGCGGACGGGGACGCCGTTGATGGTGCAGGCGCTGAGCACGGGGACCATGTCGTCGCCGTGGCCGCCGAGCACCATCGCGCGCACGTCCTTCACGCTCACGCCTGCCTCACGCGCCAAGAACAGCGCGAAACGCGTGCTGTCGAGCACGCCCGCCATGCCGACGACCTTGCCGCGCGGCGCGCCGACGCGGCGCTTGTACTCGTAGACCATGGCGTCGAGCGGGTTCGAGATCACGATCACGAACGCGTCGGGACAGTGCTTCTTCGCGTTGTCGGCGACGTTGCGGATGATCGGCAGGTTCGTCTCGACGAGATCGTCGCGCGACTGGCCCGGCTTGCGCGGGATACCCGCCGTGATGATGAGCACGTCGGCGCCCGCGAGATCTTCCCACTTCGACGTGCCGGTGACGTTGCAATCCTTGCCGAGGAGCGCGCTCGTCTGCTCGAGGTCGAGCGCCTTGCCCTTCGCGAAGTTTTCCTTCGCCGGGATGTCGAAGAGCACGACATCGCCGAGCTGGCGAGTCATGGCGAGATTCGCGAGCTCGCCGCCGATGTTGCCTGCGCCAATGAGACCGATCTTTTTTCGTGCCATCTAGGAAAACCTCGCGTGGGGCGGCGGCGGCTTCGGCGCCGGCCTGCCGAGGGCAGGGGTTAGAACGGAGCGCGCCGCGTAGCAAGCGGCGGCTGCCGGCGCCATTCTAGCGCCCGCGCAGACGCGGCGCGGCCTCAGAGCTTCGCGAGGACGGCGTTGAACGTCGCGCTCGGCCGCATCGCCGTGGACGCCTTCTTCGCATCCGGCTGGTAGTAACCGCCCACGTCGACCGGCTTGCCCTGCACGGACAAGAGCTCGGCCACGATGGTCGACTCCTTGGCAGCGAGCTCGGCGGCGATCGGCGTAAACACGCGCTTGAGCTCCGCATCCTTCTCCTGCGCGGCGAGCTCGCCCGCCCAGTAGAGGGCGAGGTAGAAGTGGCTGCCGCGGTTGTCGATGCCGCCGACTTTGCGCGAAGGCGACTTGTCGTTCTCGAGGAACTTCCCGTTGGCGGCGTCGAGCGTGTCGGCGAGCACCTTCGCCTTGTCGTGCTGGAACGTGACGGCGAGGTGTTCGAACGACGCGGCGAGCGCGAAGAACTCCCCGAGCGAGTCCCAGCGCAAATAATTCTCCGCTAGAAACTGCTCGACGTGTTTCGGGGCGGAGCCGCCCGCGCCCGTTTCGAACAGTCCGCCGCCGTTCATCAGCGGCACGATCGACAGCATCTTCGCGCTCGTGCCGACCTCGAGAATGGGGAAGAGATCGGTGAGGTAGTCGCGGAGCACGTTGCCCGTGACCGAGATCGTGTCCTCGCCCTTGACGATGCGCTCGAGCGAGAATCGGCACGCCGCGGCCGGCGGCAGGACGCGAATGTCGAGGCCCGTCGTGTCGTGCTTCGGCAGGTACGCCTTCACCTTCGCGATGATCTCGCGGTCATGGGCGCGCCGCTCGTCGAGCCAGAACACCGCGGGCGTGCCGCTGAGCCGCGCGCGCGTCACGGCGAGCTTCACCCAGTCCGCGATCGGCGCGTCCTTCGTCTGGCAGGCGCGCCAGACGTCGCCCGCCTCCACGTCGTGCTCGAGCAGTGTCGCGCCGGACGCGTCCACCACGCGGAGCTTGCCCGCGCTCTTCACCTCGAACGTCTTGTCGTGCGAGCCGTACTCCTCTGCCGCGCGCGCCATGAGCCCCACGTTCGGCACGGAGCCCATCGTGCGAGGGTCGAGCGCGCCGTGCTCCCGGCAGTAGTCGATGACCGTCTGGTAAACGCCCGCGTACGAGCTGTCGGGAATCACGGCGAGGGTTTCGGCGAGCTTGCCGCGCGAGTCGTACACCTTGCCGCCGGCCCGAATGAGGGCGGGCATCGAGGCGTCGACGATGACGTCGCTCGGCACGTGCAGGTTCGTAATGCCCTGATCGGAGTTGACGTAGGAGAGCCCCGGACCCGAGGCGTAGGCGGCCTGGATGTCGGCTTCGATCGCCGCGCGTTCGTCGGCGGGCAGCGACTTGATCTTCTCGACGAGGTCGCCGAAGCCGTTGTTCAAATCCACCCCGAGCTTCTCGAACGTTGCGCCGTGCTTCGCCAGAAGGTTCTTGAAGAACACGCGCACGGCGTGGCCGAACACGATCGGGTCCGAGACCTTCATCATGGTCGCCTTGAGGTGGAGCGAGAACAGGAGCCCTTCGCGCTTGGCACGCGCGAGCTGCTCCTCGTAAAACGCCACGAGCGCGCGCTTGCGGAGCACCGTGCCGTCGAGCACCTCGCCCGCCTGGAGCGCGAGCTTCTCCTTGAGAACGGTCACCTTGCCGTCGCTCGCCACGTGCTCGATTTTGGCGGTGGTCTCCGCCCCGAGCGTGACGGATTTCTCGTTCGAGAAGAAGTCGTCCTTGCCCATCGTGGCGACGTTCGTCTTCGACGTCTTTTCCCAGGCGCCCATCGCGTGCGGGTGCTTTCGCGCGTAGTCCTTCACCGCCTTCGGCGCGCGGCGATCGGAGTTCCCCTCGCGCAGCACGGGGTTCACGGCCGAGCCCTTGACCTTGTCGTACTTCGCCTTCGCGTCCTTTTCGGCGTCGCTCGACGGCGCGTCCGGGTACGCGGGCACGGCGAAGCCGTGAGCTCGGAGCTCCGTGATCGCCTCCTTGAGCTGCGGCACGGACGCGCTGATGTTCGGCAGCTTGATGATGTTCGCCTCCGGCGTCACCGCCATCGCACCGAGCTCGGCGAGCGCGTCCGGCACGCGCTGCTCCGCCGGCAAGAGCGGCGAGAGCGCCGCCAGGATGCGCCCCGCGAGCGAGATGTCCCGCGTCTCCACGTTGATCCCCGCGTGCTTGGTGAAGGCTTGCACGATGGGCAAGAGCGAGAAGGTGGCGAGGGCGGGCGCCTCGTCGGTCTGGGTGTAGATGATGGTGGGGGACTTGGACATGAGCGGGGCGGGGATTCTGCCAGAAACTTGGCCAATCGGCGCGCTCCGAATAATGGGCCGGCATGCCCCGCGCGCCGTTTCGAGACCGCACCCAGAGCCTGCTCACGACTGCCCGCACGAACCCCGAGTTCGGCCTGCGCATTGCTCGGGAGCTCAGCCCATCGGCGCGCGAAGTGTTCGTGAGCGAGCTCGCCAAGCCCGAGCGCGTCGAACTGCGACCCGCGGCCGGACCGGGCCTCGCCAAGTGCGTTCGCTCGCCCTACGCGAACGAGTGCGGATTCGCGGCGCAACTGCGGCTCGTCGCGAAGAGCGCCGCGCGCGTGCGCTGAACGGCAGGCGCGCGGGGCCGTGGCGTGCCGGGGGCGCGCAAAGCGTGCGCGGGGGTGTTAGCCTCCGCCGGGATGCCCGCCCCGCGGGTCTTGCCTTGGCTCATGGTCCTCGCCGGCGCGTGCGGTTCGCCGCCTCCGCCGCGTCCCACCAGGCCGCCTCCCGCCGCGCCCGTCACGGCCGCGCGCGAAATCGACCACTGCGCTCCCGAGAACGGAAAGCCCGTCGAGCCGCTCGTCCGAAAGTACGAGGGCGTCGCCGCGGCCGCCCGCTGCCAGCGCGAGGTCTACACCATCATGGGCTACGTCACCGTCGCCCTCGGCCAGCCGTGCGAGTACTGCCACGTCGAAAACGACTACCCGCGCATGACGCACCGCAAGCACGTCGCGAACTGGATGGCGCAGAAGCTCGTCCCGAGCCTCGAGAAGCGCGGCGGCGGCGACGTCTGGTGCAAGGATTGCCACGCGGCGTCGGGCACGGGCCGCGCGAAACTCCTCGGCGACCCGCGGAGCAAACCGTGGGCCGTCGAATGGATGAGCACGCACCTCACCGAACAGTTCGACACGGCAGCCGGCGACCCCCTTCGCTGCAAGCTTTGCCACGGCGGTAACCTCGGCTCGAAGGAGTGGGATCCGAAGGTGATCCTCACGGAACACCTGCCGCCCGTGACGTCACACCCGCCGGACGCCGGCGCTCCGCCCGCCCCGGACCTCGACGCAGGCGTTCCCGACGCCGCCCCGAACGACGGCGGCTGACCTCCGAAGGCGCCATGGATCGACGAAAGCAGCTCCTCGCTTTCGCGCTCATGTGGCTCTCGTACGCGACGTACTACCTCGGCCGTCGCGGCTTCGGCGTCGTCAAAAAGCCGCTCCACGACGCGCTCGGCGTGAGCGAAATCGCGCTCGGCCGCATCGACACGGTGTACCTCACCGCGTACTCCGCCGGACAATTCCTGAGCGGCTTCATCGGCGATCGCCTCGGCGCGCGGCGGCTCGTCGGCTACGG
>DASUTR010001022.1:0-4440 GCA_036374535.1 Polyangiaceae bacterium | reverse complement strand
GGAACGTCAACTCGTTCGATCAGTGGGGCGTCGAGCTCGGCAAGGTGCTCGCCAAGCGCATCGCGCCCGAGCTTTCGGCCGCGAGCGAACCCGCCCTCGCGCACGACTCCTCGACGAACGCCCTCATCCGCGCCTACCGCGCGAAGAAGCGCTGAGCCGCGCGGACCCCTGCGGCCCGCCGCTCGTCAGCCGTCGAGCGCCGCGCGAAGCTCACTTGCGAGCGCTTCGCCGTCGCTGAGCTTTCCCGGGCGCCAGCCGACGCCGAGGCCCTCCGTCTCGTTCGGCTTCGGGATGATGTGGAAGTGCACGTGGAAGACGGCCTGGTGCGCGCGAGGCCCGTTGTTCTCGAGCACGTTGTACTCGTCGACGCCCGTCACGCGCTTCACGGCGCGGCAGAGGCGCGGCAGCACGCGGCCGATCGCGGCGGCCGATTCGTCCGAGAGCTGGTCGAGCCGTTCCGCCGGCTCCTTCGGGATCACGAGCACGTGGCCGCGCGCGACCGGGCCGATGTCGAGGAACGCGAGCACGAGGTCGTCCTCGTACACCTTGTGGCAAGGCACCTCACCGCGAAGGATCTTGGAAAAGATCGTTTCCATCGGCAGCGTGTACCACCCTGCCCTCTCCGCTGCACGGCCTTATACTTGAGGAAATGCTCGCGAGCTCGATCGTCGGCAATCGACAGCGCCTCGACGGCGGCGCCATGTTCGGCAACGCGCCGCGCGCTCTCTGGACGCGCTGGCTCGAGCCGGACGAGTTCGGACGCATCGAGCTTGCGTGTCGCGCGCTCCTCGTGGAAGAGCCGGGCAAGCGCACGCTCTTCGAGACCGGCATCGGCGCGTTCTTCGCGCCGGAGCTCCGCGAGCGCTACGGCGTCATCGAAGAGTCGCACGTGCTCCTCGAATCGCTCGCCGCGCTCGGCCTCGCCGAGAGCGACATCGATCAGGTCGTTCTGAGCCACCTCCACTTCGATCATGCCGGCGGCTTGCTCGCCCCGCACCGCGCCGGCAAAGCGCCCGAGCTCTGCTTTTCACGCGCCGAATTCGTCGTCGGACGGACTGCGTTCGAGCGGGCGGAGCGCCCTCACCCGCGCGACCAGGCGTCGTTCATCCCGGAGCTTCCCGGCTTGCTGCGCGCGAGCGGGCGCCTGCGCATCGTCGATGGACCGGACGAAGCGACACGCGCGGTCGGCTCGCACTTCCGGTTCCTCGAAACGAACGGGCACACGCCGGGCATGCTGCACGGCATCGCCGCCGGAGCCCGAGCCGAGCTCCTGTTCGGCGCCGACATGGTGCCGGGCGTCGCGTGGCTGCATGCCTCCATCACGATGGGGTACGATCGCTATCCAGAAGCTCTCGTGGACGAGAAGACTGGAATTTTCCAGCAATGTGTCGAGCGCCAAACCGTCGTCGTGTACACGCACGATCCACGTTTTGCCGCATCGCGAGTGGAGCGCGACGCGCGTGGCCGCTTCACCGCGAGGGACGCGGTCGCTGAATTCTCGCGCTGGGATCTGAACGAAACGAGCGCCCCGCTCGCCGCCTGAACGATCCTTCTCGCCTTGCCCGGGCATTCCACCATGACAGGATGACCCCGATGAAAAGCTTGGTTCGTCTCTCGCTCGCCGCTGGTTTCGCGAGCGTCTCGCTCGTCACGTCGCTCGCGTCGGCGCACGTTCGGCTCGTCTACCCGACGCCGCGCTATCCGTCGCCGACGGGAATGGACGACAGCTCGAACATCAAAGACGGACCCTGCGGGCGCGCGGGAGATTCGCGCACCACGGACATGAGCCGCGTCACCGTCCTCGAGCCGGGCGCGACGATCATGGTTCAGTTCAACGAGACCATCAATCACCCCGGGTTCTTCCGCATCTCGTTCGACAACGACGGACAGGACGCGTTCGTAGCGCCGACGATGCGCTCCCAGGTTCAGACCGGCCCGACCTTCACCCTGCCGGTTCTCCTCGACAACATCGCCGACAAGAACGGCGGCATGTACACGGCCGCGGTCACACTGCCGAACGTCGAGTGCGAACGCTGCACGCTGCAGCTCATCCAGGTCATGGTGAACGCCAACGTGATGTCATGGAACGCAGGGAATGACGCGGACCTCTATTTCACTTGCGCCGACATCGTCCTTCGCCGGACCGGCGGCATGGGTGGCATGGGCGGCAGCGGACCCGGCGCCGGCTCGGGCGGAGTCGGCGGCAGCGGTGGCGCCGGAGCCGGCGGAATGGGCGGGCTCGGGGGCACGACATCTGCGGGAACGGGCGGCACGGCGTCCGGCGGCGTCGCCACGGGAGGAACCGCAACGGGTGGAACCGCGACGACGGGCGGAACGGCGACCGGCGGCGCTGCGACGGGCGGCGCGACGACGGGCGGCACCGGCGGATCGCCCGCAACCGGTGGCTCACCCACCGGCGGCGGCTCACCCGCTGGAGGCACGAACAGCGCGGGAACCTCATCGGCGCCGCCCGCGCCGCCTACGGACGAGGAAGGCGGCTGCCGGATGACGCCGGCCTCGAGAGGTGGGCATTTCTTCCTGGCAGCCGCCGCTGCGGCGCTCGCGGTTCTCGTCAGGCGGCGCCGCGGATCGCGATCTTTCTCGGCTTGATTTCGTCTGCCTTGGGCAGATGAATCACGAGCACGCCGTTCGTGAGCTCGGCGCTCACCTTGGTTGCGTCGATGTGCTCGTCCACGGTGAACGAGCGACGCCACACCGGACCGTCCGGCTCCGCCGGCTTCGTTTCGAAGCGAAGCTCCGGCAGATGAATTTGGATGTCCAAACCTTCGCGCGTGGCGCCCGGTAGATCGGCGACGATGAGAAGCTCGGCTTCGTTCTCGTACACGTCAACCGCGGGGGTAAGCTCGCGCATCCGCGTCTTCTCCCCGTTGCGCGTGCCGTTCTTGTCGTTCTGTTGCTGCAGGTTGGTGTTCATGGCGCTGCTCCTTCTCAGCTCGCTTTGACGCTGATCTGCTTGGGTTGAGCCTCGGGAGCCTTCGGCAACGTTACCGTCAGGACCCCGTTTTCGAGCCGCGCCTCGACGCGATCCGAATCGACCTTCGAGGGAAGCTCGAACGTGCGCGCGAAACGGTAGGACGTGCGCTCGTTGCGGTGGGTGGAATAGCCCTGCGGCGCCTCGACCTTACGCTCGCCGCGAACGGTGAGAGTGTTCCCGGTCGCGGTGAGCTCGAGGTCCTTTTCGGAAAGCCCCGGAAGCTCCGCACGAACGACGAACGCCGCGCCCTGATCGTCGAACGAGACGCGGGGAAAACCGGCACGCGGCTCCCACGTCTCGGGCTCGGCGAACAAGCGATCGAGCTGCCTCAGGAGATCGAAGGCCCCGAGCGTGCGGAACGCCGAAGGGCCAGCGAACGGCCAATCACGGAAATCACTGAATCGGGTCAACATGGGTTCATCCTCGTTTCTACCGGCGCAGAAACACACCGCCGCCCTTCGGAAGAGGGCTCCGTAGCGCCCCGCTACGATGGCTCGTGCGCTTCGTGAAAAGCCCCGCTTCTCTCGAAGTCACTCGCCATCAGCCGGTGACAGCCAGCAAACTAGGCACTCTTTTTGACCACGCAAGGGTCGTCCCGAAACGCGGGGAGGCGAAACTGAACGCCCGCTTCCCGAGCTCTCTCGAAACGAGATCGCTCGCGGCGAGCAAGAGGGGTCGGGCCCCAACCTCCCGAATTCCTTGCTCCTCCGGCGAGAGCCGACTGGCCGACCTGCCAGGCTTGTCCCAGGGCCGTTAATAGCTAGAATCCTTAGGCTTTACCGGCCGGAACGGTTGAGGGACCCGCTCACCGGTGGCATGGTTCGGTCGCCCCTTCGATGAGTAGAGACGCCGCAGACAATCGGCCGGACGAACCGAACGAGGTTCTGACGCCCGATGACGTTGCCTCGGCGAGTGCCTCGCACCGGCGCCTGAAGACGCCGCTTCCCGAGGACGTGGACCTCACGGGGCTCGGCGACATCGCGCCGCCGAGCGTGTCGGGCAGCGATCCGTACATCGGGAAGGTCCTCGCGGAGCGCTACGACGTAGAGCGCCTGCTCGGGGTGGGCTCGATGGGCCTCGTCTATCGCTGCCGCCACACGGTGCTCGGAAAAACCGTCGCGCTGAAGATCATCCGCCAGGATCTCGCGCAGGACGACGAGACCATCGGCCGCTTCGTGACGGAAGCGAAAGCCGCGTCCGCCATCGGCAGCGAGCACATCGTCGAGGTGTTCGATTTCGGCAAGCTCCCCGACGGCGCCACGTACCTCGTCATGGAGTACCTCGAGGGCCTGACCCTCGGCGAGGCCATGGACGCCGAGGGCGGGCTCGCGCTCGAGGACGCGATCGGCATCGCGACGCGTGTGGCCGCGGCGCTCAGCGCGGCGCACGCGGCAGGCGTGGTTCACCGCGACCTCAAGCCCGATAACGTCTTCCTGCAGCGCGGC
>DASUTR010001021.1:0-5153 GCA_036374535.1 Polyangiaceae bacterium | reverse complement strand
GGCGGGTGGGCGACCAGGTACTCCTCGACGAGTCGCTCCCAGTCGCTTTGCGCGAGGATGCCCCCGAGTCCCGGAAAATCCTCGACGAGTGACCCCGTGTGACGGAGCCAGTATTGCTCGCGGTAGATCTCGAGCTGCTCGACGGGCGAGACGCGTGCATTTCCGGCGACGTGCTCGCGCGCGAAGGCCTGCGCTTCCGGGTCCTTGGTGAGATCGCGGCGCCGTAGCAAGAGCTCGGCGAGCCGCGCCTGAACGTTCGCCTCCGGCGTCACCGCTGCGCCTCGTCGCGTGAGGTCTCGCGAGGGCCGCCTTGCTGCCAGCCGCCGCCCGTGTCCGCGGAAAGCTTCACGTCCGGCGCGGCCGCCGCGGCTCGCAGGCGCTCGAGCGCCGCGCCGTCGACGGTCGTTCGTCCCTCCGCGCTTGCGGCGAGAGCGATGTCGCGCTCCGAGCGGGCTCTCTCGGCCTCGGCGAGCAGCACCTCGAGCTCGGGAATCGCGTCGTCCCACTCGATGACCGTCGGCACGGAGCCGGCGAGCTCGATGGTCAGCCGGTAGAGGTCCCACACGGGCGAGCCGACGTGCCCTTCGTGCGTGTCGATGATGGTGTGGCCGAGATTGGTGTGGCCGGCGAGGTGGATTTGGACGATGCGCTCGTGCGGCACGGACCTCACGAACGCGACGGGATCGAGCCCGTGGTTGTACGACGTGACGAACACGTTGTTCACGTCGAAGAGGAGGCCGATGTCGGCGCGCTCGGCGACTTCGGTGATGAACTCCCACTCGGGAAGCGTGCTCGCGCGGTACGTGAGATAGCTCGATGTGTTTTCGAGCGCGAACGGCACCTCGAGAAAGTCCTGGATCTCACGGGCGCGCGCCGCGAGCGTCTTCACGAGACCGGGCGTGAACGGCAGCGGCAAGAGATCGTGGAGGTGGGCGCCGCCGGCGCCGCACCAACAAAAATGATCGCTCACCCAAGGTGTTTTCGTGTCGCGCACGAGGGCCCGAAGCCGCGTCAGGTATTCGCGGTCGGGCGGCTCGGGCCCGCCGATGCCGAGCGAGACGCCGTGTTGAACGACCCGATACGACTCGAGCACGCGCCCGAGGTGGAAGCGCGGCTTGCCGCCGCCGACCATGAAGTTTTCGCTGATGATCTCGAAAAAATCGACGCGCGGCGACTCGGCAAGGATGCGCCGGTAGTGCGGGACGCGAAGCCCCACGCCGACCCCGAGCTCGGCAAGCTCGCGTTTCACGCGGGCGGACCCGGGACGTGAACGAAGCCGCAGAGACCACCCGGGTCCCTGCGGCTTCGCGAGGCGGCGCTCGAAATCACTTCGGGCAATTGGCGCGGTGCTGACAGCCGCCCTTACCCTTGCACTCGTTCTTGCCGGAGCAGGCGTTCGCGTCCGTCTTGCAACCGCCCTGGCCCTTGCAGCTATTCATACCCTTGCAACAGGCCTTGCCTTCCGCGGCGGCCGGCATCGCAGCGGCGTCGCCGGGGGCGGCGGCCGGAGCTTCGGGAGCCGCGGGAGTATCGGCTGCGGGAGCTTCGGGTGCCTCGGGAGCCTCGACGGGAGCGGCGCTACCGCCGCAGGCGGAGACGGCGCCGAGCAAGAGTCCCGTAGAAGCGGCGAGAACCAGCGATTTTCCGAATTTTTGAGCCATCGTGTCGTTGTCCTTTGGTGGTGGTGATCGTCCGCGGCAGGGTGGGCATTTTCCGACGGCCGTGTGCCCTTCGGGCAAACGAGGGACGCTGAGGCCTACCCCTCGGGGCGGCAGTCTATCTGCTAGCCTGACCGTGCTGCTAGTTCGTTCCCGGACGCTCCTCGGTTACGGGCAAGCACGCTTTGCGGATCGGCTCGGAGCGATTTTCATGTGGCTAAAATCCAGCGATCCATCGGTATTCGCCGCACGCCGTGAGCGGCTCGCCCGGAAGCTCCGACGCCCGGCGGTCTTTTTCGCGGGCCGCGCGCGCGCGCGAAACTTCGCGGCGAATCGTTACCCGTTCCGCGCCGAGAGTCATTTTCTCTACTTCGTGGGAAAGCCGCTCGAAGGCGCCGCGCTCGTCCTCGCGCCCGAGCGTTCGACCCTCTACGCCGAGCCTCCCGATCCCGAAGAGGCGCTGTGGTCGGGACCGATGCCGAAGCTCACCGATCTCGAGCGCGAGCTCGGGGTGGAAGTACGCCCGCTCGACGAGCTTCGCGTGCCCGACGGTGCAGCGACCCTTCCCGTGCACGACGCGCCGACGGCCGAATTTCAGAGCGACGTCCTCGGTCGCGACGTTCCCGCCGCCTCGGGGCGCGAGCTTTCCGAGCCGGACGACGGGCTCGCCGAGCTCGTCATCGAGCAGCGGCTCGTGCACGACGCCGGGGCGATCGAGCAGATGCGGCAGGCCGGGCGCGTGACGTGCGCCGCGCACCTCGCGGGTATGCGCGCGACGCGACCCGGGGTTCGCGAAGCGCTCGTCCTGTCGCGCATGGAGACCGAAATCGTCGAACGCGGGTGTACGCACGCCTACGGCCCGATCGTCACGACGCACGGCGAGGTCCTGCACGACGAGCGCCACGATCGGGAGCTCCCGGAGAGCGGCCTCCTTTTGGCCGACGTTGGCGCCGAGACGCCCGAGGGTTGGGCGAGCGACGTGACGCGCACGTGGCCTACGAACGGTCGTTTCTCACCGTCGCAGCGGGAGCTTTACGACGCCGTGCTCGAAGCGCAGCGCGTGGCCATCGCCGCCGTGAAGCCCGGCGTGCGCTACCTCGACGTGCACCGCGCCGCGGGGAAGGCACTGCTCGCCGGGCTCATCGCGCTCGGCATCTACCGGGGTGAGGTCGAGGACCTCTACGCGCGTGGCGCGGCGGCGCTCTTTTTCCCGCACGGCGTCGGGCACCTCATCGGCCTCGACGTGCACGACATGGAAGATCTCGGTGACCGCGCCGGTTACGCGAAGGGGCGCACGCGCATCTCGAGCTTCGGCGATCGCTACCTGCGCCTCGATCGCGATCTCGAGGCGGGTATGGCGGTCACGATCGAGCCGGGATTTTATCGCATCCCGATGCTGCTCGAGCACCCCGAGGAAGTCGGCGATCTCGAGGGTGCGCTCGATCGCACGGTGCTCGCTCGGTACGCCGACGTGCGCGGGATTCGTATCGAAGACGACGTGCTCGTGACGGAGACGGGAGCCGACGTTCTGACGGCGAGCGTGCCGAAGACGGCGAACGACGTCGAAACCGCCGTGCGCGGCTGACGCTGCCGGCTCAGCGCCGTTTCGCGAGCCGGGCGTCGAACGAATGACGTCCCGGTCCCGCCACGAGGAGCACGGCGGCGACGAGCGCGTACGCGAGCGCAGGCTCCTTCTTCGAGAACGGATCGCCGCCGTGCGCGACGAACGCGGCGCCGAGCATCGTCGCGATCACGAACACGGCCGCAGGTCGCGTGAACAGGCCGAGGGCCAGCAAGAGTCCCCCGACGAGCTCGCTCGCCATGGCGAGCGGACCCATGAGCTCCGGCACCGGAAAGCCGTGCTTGGTCACGCTCTTGATGAATTTCCCGAGCGCGAGAGCCTTGTTGAGCCCGTGTCCGAAGGCGAGCGTGAGCCCGAACCCGAGACGCAAGAGCAAGAGTCCGAGGTCGGCGTTGCCCCGGATACTCGGTTTCAGGAAGCGGCGTAGCGCGCTCATGGCAGGCTCTCAGAGGTGCGCGCGCTCGAGGCGAGTTTCGGCTTCGCGCACGACCTCGACCCACGACGCGTCGACGGGGGCCACGAGCTCGGCGACGTCATCGGGGTGCGTGCCCGTGACGATCGCGTCGCGCGCGACGCTCGAGCCGGTGAGAAGGTCGAACGCTGGAATGGTCGTTTCGAACTCGTAGGGCGAGGAGCGAAACTCGAAGGCTTCGGGCGCCTGCGCGCGCGCGAACGCGATCAGACGAAGATACGTCGCGACGGGCCGAAACAGC
Organism: Polyangiaceae bacterium; assembly: GCA_036374535.1. GTDB lineage: Bacteria > Myxococcota_A > Polyangia > Polyangiales > Polyangiaceae > PMG-095. The sequence continues at coordinate 1,200 of DASUTR010001021.1, read as the reverse complement.
TCGGCGTTCGTGACGTGGATCATCACGCCGCTGCAGCGCACCCCGGCGTGCTTCTCGAAGGTCGGGCGGAACGTCACGGGTCTCACGATCGCGCCGGGCACGCCCGATTGCACGAGCTTTTCCGCGAGCGCGCTGCCGTCGAGGAACGGCGCGCCGACGAGCTGGAACGGCGCCGTGGTGCCGCGCCCCTCCGACAGGTTCGTGCCTTCGACGAGACAGCCCCCGGGATAGACGAGCGCCGTCTCGACGGTCGGCATGTTCGGACTCGGCATCACGAACGGACGGCCCCAGGCCTGCGCCGTGCGGTGCCGCTCCCAGCCGGCGACGGGGACGACCGAGAGCGCACCGTCCGCGCCGAGGGGGCTGCCGTCGCGCTCGAAGAACAGCGCGAGGAGCTCGCCCACGGTGAGCGCGTGGCGAATGGGCAGCGGCTCGAGCCCCACGAACGACAGGAAGCCCTCGCTCTGCGGCGCGCCTTCGAGGGTCCGCGGATCGCCCGATATGGGGTTCGGGCGGTCGAGCACGATGGTGTGGACGCCGGCGTCCCGCGCCGCGCGGGCAGCGAGCAGCGCCGTCCAGACGTACGTGTAATAGCGCGAGCCCACGTCGGCGAGATCCACGACGAGCACGTCGATGGCGGCGAGATCCTCGCGCTTCGGGACGAGCTCTTCGCGCGTCTTGCCGTAGAGACTGACGACGCGCAGTGCGGCTTCGGCGACCACGGTCGTCTCCACGGCTTCCTCGGCCTGGGCGTCGGCATCGAGCCCGTGCTCGGGCGCGAACACGAGACAGACGTTCGCGCCGAGCTCGCCGAGCACGGTGAGCGCGTGGCGACCGCGGCGGTCCACGGCGGCGGCATGGGTCAGCACGCCGACGCGCGCTTCCCTCAGGCGCCTCGGCAGACTTCCCACGGGCGACAGATCCAATCCGGTAAGCAACGTCACGTTGCGGGGCAGTTTACGCGGAAAAGCGCTCAAAGCCACGAAATCGTTGCGTAGTCCAAGTGTTGGATGTAGAATTTTTTTCATAGTGCGCCGGGTCCTGGTCGTCGATGACGAAGAGAACCTGCGGCTCGTGCTGAAGACGCTGCTCCGGCGTCACGGCTACGAGGTCGAGAGTGCGGCGACCGGCGAAGAAGCGCTCGGGCTCGTGGATGCCTTCGGCCCCGACGTGGTCCTCACGGACGTTCGCATGCCAAAA
>DASUTR010001020.1:0-6957 GCA_036374535.1 Polyangiaceae bacterium | reverse complement strand
CGGTAGTAGAGATCCTCGCGGAACGCTCCCGCGGCGATTTCTTTCTTGAGATCGGTGTTCGTCGCGGCCACGAGCCTCACGTCGACACGAATCGTCTTCACCCCGCCGACGCGCTCGAACTCGCTCTCCTGCAGCGCGCGCAAGAGCTTCACCTGCATCTCGACGGGGATCGACCCGACCTCGTCGAGGAAAAGCGTGCCGCCGCTCGCGAGCTCGAAGCGTCCCGGCTTCGAGCCGACGGCTCCCGTGAACGCACCGCGCTCGTAACCGAAGAGCTCGCTCTCCATGAGGTCGCGAGGGATGGCCGCGCAGTTCACTTTGATGAACGGCCGGTCGCGGCGCGACGAGTTCTCGTGCAGCGCGCGCGCGACGAGCTCCTTGCCCGTTCCGCTTTCGCCCGTCACGAGCACCGTCGTCGGCGTGTCGGCCACGCGATCGAGCACCGCGTAGACGTCGAGCAAGCTCGGGCTCGCCCCGATGATGCCGTAGCGACCCCCTTCGGAGACGCCGGGCGCGGGCCGCGACGCTTCCGTCGCGGAGAGGTCCTGGGTGCGCAGCGCCTTCTTGACGATGGTGCGCACTTCGTCCTGATCGAAGGGCTTCGTGATGTAGTCGAACGCGCCCGTCTTGAGCGCTTCGACCGCCGTGTCGACGGTGCCGTGCGCGGTGATCATGACGACGGGCGCGGGCTCTTCGAACGCGGCGATCCGGCGCAAGAGCTCCATGCCGTCGATGCGCGGCATGCGAAGGTCGGTGATGACGAGGTCGATGTGATGATCGCGGAGCAACGCGAGCGCCTGCTCGCCGTCCTCGGACGTGTGCACGTCGTAGCCGTCGCGCTCGAGCTGCGCGCTGAGGACGCGGCGCAGGTTCGGCTCGTCGTCGACCACGAGAATCTGTTTCTTCTCGAGCAGCACGACGCTACGATACTCCGCCCTCGCCGCGAGGCTCTGGAAATGAGCTCCCGCGCCGCGCGCGCTCTCAGACGCCGCTTTCCGGGCCGGAAATTTCTTCGAGGCGGACGCTCGCTTCCTCGGCTCCCTCCGAGCTCGCTCCGTAACCGGAGGCTTCGAGCAGCGCTTCGAGCTCGCGCTGGCCGAGCGCGAGGAAGCGAAGCCCGAGGACGCCGCGTTCGGCGCGCACGACCTCGGCTTCGAGCGCGAAGCCGAGCCTTCGTCCGAACTCGGCCTCGAGCGCGACCACCGTGCCGACGTCCGCGTCGGTGCGGGCGTCGACCGCGACGCCGCCGATCGACAGGTTGAGGGCGCTCACCGGAACGCGGGCTCCCCCGGCGACCAGCCACATCGGCACGCGCAGCGGACGGCGACGGTGACTTCGGCGATCGCGCCCGGACGGTGCTCGTTCGGTCACCGAAACCCTCATGATTCCGCGAACTAAGCAGGAAACGTGCCACACCGGCGATGCGCCGGGACGCGCTCACGTCCAAATGGCGGGCGTTTCGCGCCGAGTCTCGGCAAAAGCCGTCCGACCGGATGGAAATGTTTTCACACGCTGGTCGCGAGCGACCAGCCGGGCAGGGCTTCGCGCAAAACGTCGCTTCGCTGAGCTTCCGTGTTACTTAGCTTTTTGGCGGCGCTTTCGTGGCCCCGTGCGGGCGACGGCGGTTTTCAGAACTTCCCATGCGCATCCTTTCGAGGACACTCACCACGGCGGGTTTTCTTTCCTTCGGTCTCGTCGCTCGGGCCGAAGAGGTCAAATCGTATCCGCCCTGCACTCAGCAGACGACCGATCCCGAGGCGAACGGCGCTCGAGCGGCTTTTCAAGCGGGAACCGTCTCGTTCAACGAGGCCGATTATCCGCGCGCGATCCTCTACTGGGAAGACGCGTACCGTCGCGACTGCACCGCCAATCTCATCCTGTTTCACCTCGCGCGCGCCTACGAGCTCAACGGGCAGAAACGCCAAGCGCTCGTGGCGCTCGAGACGTTTCTCGAACGCGAGCCGAACAGCAACGAGAAACCCCAGATCGTCCGGCGCATCGAGGTACTGAAGAAAGCCATCGAGTCGGAACCTGCGCCGCAACCGAGCGCGGCGCCTGCCGCGAGCGCGCCGCCTCCGGACACCTCGCCGCAGCAACCGCCGAAGCGGGCCGAGGGAGCCATCAAGACGGGCGGCAAGCCGGTGTTCCCGCTGATCATCGCCGGCGTCGGCGGCGCGATGTTCATCGTCGGGTCCATCGCCTACCTCGGCGCGAGCGCGGACGTGCAGGAGTACGAGAGCCATTGCGACGACCCAGCCAACCGCACCGGCTGCCCCGACAACGAGATTTCGAAGGCGGAGGACGCGCGCAAACGTCAGCAGAGCGCGGGCGTCTTTACGCTCGTTTCGCTGCCGATCATCGCCGGCGGCGTCATCTGGTGGGCCGTGGCGCCGCGTTCGACCGCGAGCACGCGCGTCACCCCGACCGTGAGCAGCAACTTTCTCGGACTGTCCGTCGACGGAAAGTTCTGAGGCTCACTTGAGCGGAGCGCCACCGCTCCGCTCGGTTCCCCAAGTCGAGCGCGCCGGGGCGGACTGCTCGGCGCCCTCGGGCGGAAGCTCGTTCGTGCGAACGACCGCGGCACCGGCGTCCGATTCGAGCGCCGGCACCTCGCCCGAAAGCGCCGTCGAAGAGCGATCGTAGTGGAGATTCACGGGCAGCGGCTCGAGCGGCGGGGGCGTCTCGCTCGACGAGCCGCCGCAGCCGCTCGCCACGGCGACGAGGAGTGGCAGGAGAGAGCGAAGGCGGAGCGACACGCGGCATCGATACCACGTCGCTGGTATGGTTGCGCCACCATGATCGGCTGGCTGCGCGGGCGCGCGAAATCCGAAGAGCTCGACGGTGCGATCGTGCTCGATGTGCGCGGCGTCGGCTACGAGCTCAAGACCCCCATCGGCGCCGTCGGCCGCGCCCGCACGGAAGGGGACGAAGTCGAGTTCTTCGTGCACACGCACGTTCGCGAAGACGCGCTGGATCTCTACGGCTTTCCGAACGAGACAGAACGCCGCGTTTTCCGCCTGTTGCTCGGACTACCGAACGTGGGTCCGAAGACGGCGATCGGTGTGCTCTCCGCCCTCTCGGTCGCCGAGCTCGCTCGCGCGGTCGCCGCGTCCGATCTCGCGCGTCTCGGCAAGGTGCCCGGCATCGGAAAGAAAACGGCCGAACGTCTGGTGCTCGAGCTCAAAGACAAGCTTTCCGAAGTCGACGGCGTAGACGGAATCACCGAGAACGCCGGCGCGGCCTCTCCCGGAGCACGCGGCCGGCTTCTGAGCGCGCTCACGAACATGGGCTACCGGCCCGCCGAGGCCGAGAAGGCGGTCGCAAACCTCGGCCAACGGGTCGATACTGCCCCGCTGGCCGAACTCTTGAAGGCTGCGCTCGCCGAGCTCCGGTGACTCCGTCGTCCTTGACCCACCGCGGAGAGCATGAATAAATTCCGCGGCTGAAGCACGAGAGGGCCCGGCGGCGGGCCCACCTCTCGAAGTCCCGCTGCGGAGCCCCCCAAAGTGATTACCTGTCCGAAGTGCGGCAAGGAAAACCAGGACCACTACAAGTTCTGCCTGGGGTGCGGCGCAGAGCTGCCTCGCGGCGGTGCGGCGAAGCCGTTCAGCTCGAACACACCGCCGCACGGTGTCGCGGCACAGCAAGCGCCGCGCGCTTCGAACGCGCCCGCGCAACGTCCGTCGCAGCCCGCGCCCGCTCCAGCGGCGCCTCGCGCCGCGGCCTCCCCGACGCCGCAAGCGCAGCCTTCGAATCTCGTCGCCTGCCCGCAGTGCGGTCACTCGAACGTGCCGGGTAATCGCTTCTGCGCTTCCTGCGGTTACAACCTGTCCGCACTTTCCGGCGCTCAAGCCGTACCGACCGGCGCCGCAGCGCCGGCGGCAGCCGCCGGTTCGGGCGGCGCGGCGGTCGTGCTCACGGCGTTGCGCGCGGACGGCAGCGAAGCGGGAACGTTCCGCCTCGCCGACGGACCGAACGTCACCGTCGGGCGCGATACCGGCTCCATCTTCGCGGGCGACAGCTACCTCTCGCCGCGGCACGCCACCTTTTCGCGCCGCAACGCGCAGCTCGCGGTCAAGGACGAGGGCTCGCTGAACGGCGTCTACCTGAAGCTCAAGCCGAACGAGCCGCAGCTCCTCGAATTCGGCGATGTCTTCCGCATCGGCCAGGAGATCATCCGATTCGAGGAACTCCGCGGCCAGGGCAAGTCCCCGGACGGCGTCGAGCGCTTCGGCAGTCCGGGTAAGGGGTACATCGGTCGTCTGGCGCTCGTCGTCGGGCGCGACACGACGGGAAACGCCTTCCCGATTCCGGAGCGCGGCGTGCACTGCGGTCGCGAGCGCGGAGATATCCTCTTCTCCGAAGACGGCTACGTGTCGGGTCTGCATTGCCGCGTCGCGCGCGGCTCCGACGGCCGTGTCTACATCACCGACGTCGGAAGCTCGAACGGTAGCTTCGTGCGCCTGCGTGGCGAGCGGACCCTCGCGTCGGGCGACATCCTGCTCATGGGTCAGCAGCTCTTCCGTGTCGATTTCTGACGCGGACAAGCGGGGGGATTGAACGCCATGGCCGGGCGGGCCATCCGCGTCGTCGCCGGCGTCATCGAACGCAGCGGCCGCTATCTCATCACGCAACGCCGCGCGAGCGCCGTCCTGCCGCTGCTCTGGGAGTTTCCGGGCGGCCGCGTCGAAACCGGCGAAACCGACGCCGCTGCGCTGAAGCGAGAGGTGCGGCACCGGCTCGGCGTGGACGTGACGCCGGGCCAGCTCATCAGCTTCGTCACGCACCCTTACGAAAAGTACTCCGTCGATCTCTACCTCTACGAATGCGAGCTTTCGAGCGGCGAGCCCGCCGCCGTGAACGTCGCCGACTTTCGCTGGGTTCCGTCGAGCGAATTCGACGGATACGAGTTCACGCCCGCCGACGAGCTCTCGATGAGCAAGCTCCTCGGCGTGAGCTGACGCGCTGATTTTTCCTCACGCAACCGGCGCGCGTCTCCGCCCGATGCCGGAACGTGACCACCCTCCTCCGGCATCTCGTCGACACGCTGCTCTCCATCCTCGCGCCGAGCACGTGTTCGGCTTGCGGCGAGCCGGAAAGCGAGCGGGTATTCTGTGCGCCCTGCGGGGAACCCGACCGCGCCGCTCGCCGCGAAATCGACGGGGTGCCCGTGCTCGCGGCCGGTCGCTACGCGCCGCCGCTGTCGAACGCCATCCGCCGCTTCAAGTTCGAGGGTCACCCCGAGCTCGCGCGATCGCTCGCCCGTCTCGTGCTGGCCGAGGTCGCTGCGCTCTCCCTCGAACGGCGGGACGCCTGGGTTCCCGTACCCCTCCATCGCGCGCGCGTCGTCGAGCGCGGCTTCAATCAGTCGGCGCTCCTCGCGCTCGCGCTCGCGAAAGCGACCGGCACGCGCTTTGCGCCGCGCGCCCTCGAACGCCGCCGCCGAACGGACCAACAGGCGCGACTCGAGCGCGAAGGACGCGCCCACAACGTGCACGGCGCGTTCACGCTCCGCCGCGCCGTCGCCGGAGGGCGCGTGGTGCTCGTGGACGACGTCGTGACCACGGGCGCGACGGTCCGAGCGTGCCTCGACGCTTTTCGCGCGGCGAATGTGCGCGTTCTGGCCGTAGTTGCCCTGGCAGTAGCCCCGGCGTGATCGTGTTAGGCTAACGCCCCCTGAGCGCCCCTCCCGAGCTCCGCAGTTGGTCCTGGATCGCGCCGGACGGAAAGGAAGTTCGCGGCGACCAGGCGGAGCTCGTCCTGGACTTGAAGTCGGGCGCCCTGCCGCCGGGGACGCTCGTCTGGCAGAAGGGCTGGCTCGAGTGGCTGCCGGCCCAACGCGTCGCCGAGCTCGCCGGCGCTTTCCCGGAACCTCGGCCCGAGCCGCCGCTCGAGCCCAAGCGTTCTCCGGCAGCGCTCTTCCCGCCCCTGCGACCCGAGATGGTCCCGAAACTGCCGCGGCCGGCGGCCAAGGCAGCCGCTCCGGCATCCGGCGGTAAAGGCAACGATCCCTCGAGCTTCGGCACGCTGGGACGCCCACGGGGACCGAGCCTCCTCGGCCCGCCGCGCGGAGAGCTCGCGAAGAACACGTCCCCACCGCGAACGCCGATGGCGACCCTGGGCGACGAGCCCGGCGAACAGCGCTCGACGCTAAGACCTCCTGGAGCCATCCCTCCACCGCCGCGCCAGGTCGCCGTTCCCCATTTCGATCTCACGCCGTCGCGGCTGCGCGACGACGCGGAGGCTCCGACACGACGCCAGAACCCGCCGCCGAACCAGAGCGCCACCGTCGCCGAGCCGCACACGCCGAAAAGCGCGCTCCCCTCCGAGCTCCGGCCCGCGGTGGTTCTGCCCGCGAGTCTCGGACCGGTCCAGATCGTCCCCGTCAAAGCCGCGCCGCTCCCGAAGCCCGCCGCCGATCTCGACTCGACGCTCGACTCGACGCCCTTCGAAGTCACCGCGCAGGATTTCGTCGACCTTCCTCCGTCGAGCACGACGCTCGAGCCGACCGCGCGCAGCGAAGCGCGAACGCAACCGCCCGCGCGGAAAAAGCGCGCGGGGAGCAAGCCGACGGTCGGCGGTATCGTCCTCATCGCGTCCCTCGTCGGGCTCGCGACGTTCGTGATCGTCAAGGTAGCGAGCGGTCCGCGCGCCGAGGCTCCGAAGAAAGCGCCCGCCGTGGAAACCGCAGCGCCGACGCTCACGGCGCCCGCGGGTTGCGGCATCGTGCAGCCGGCGTCGCGGCTCGCGGCGAGCGTCCACCGCCCCGTGGCGCCGCTCGTCACCGCCTCGGCCGAGGGCACGCGTGCGAGCGTCGGCTTCGCCGAAGCGGAAACCGTTGCAGCCGGCCTCAGCGTCGACCTCGTGACGCTCGACGCCGAGCGCGTCTTTTCGCTGCCCGGAAAGAATCCGGTGCGATTCGTCGTTCCGCGCGCCCTCGACCCCAAGCGCTTCATC
>DASUTR010001019.1:0-3027 GCA_036374535.1 Polyangiaceae bacterium | reverse complement strand
GCATTCCCGTGAACACGGCGTACTCGCGTCTCAGGCTCGCGCGCGCCGAGCTCACCGCCGCGATGAACAGGCTCCGTTCCGGAGGGAAGCTGTGACATTCGACGATTCGCCAAGGGTTGACGACGACGTTCTGCGCGAGCTCGTTCGCGACGGCGAACGCGCCGCACCTGCCGGAGCGCGGGCGCGCGTGCTGGCGCGGCTCGGCGTCGCTGCCGCGGCCGGTGCCGCCGCCGTCACCCACGCAACGACCGCGACGGCTTCCGCCGGCGCCGCCGCGACCCATTCCGCGAGCCCGGTGGCGGGCACGGCGCTCGGACTCGGACTCGCGAAGGTGCTCGTCGCGCACCCCGCCCTCGGCATTCTGGCAACGCTTGCCGTAGGAGCGGGTGCCGGCATCGCCGCCTATCAGCTGACCGAGCCCGCGCGGCCTGCCGTGTCCGCCGCGAGCGCCCGGAACGAGACGGCGGAGCCGCGTGCAGCGCTTTCGCGGGATTCCGGAGCGGCAGCAGCCGGCTCGTCGAAAGCGCCTGCGCTGCCCGCCGAGCTACTCGCAGCACCCTCCGAACCATCACCCGCGCTGCGAACGAGCGTTGCGGCGCAAGCCAGCGCGGGAACGGGACCGCCCGCGCCGTCCGCCAGGCTCGCTCCGGCGCCGGATCTTCCGGCGAGCGCTCGGCTCGCCGAACAGCAGGCAATGCTCGATCAGGCGCGGGGCTCACTCCGGCGCGGCGACGGCGCGGGCGCGCTCGCGATCGTCAGCGGTCACGAGGCGCTCTACCCGTCCACCGAGTTTGCCGAAGAGCGCCGAGCGATCCGCATCCTTTCTCTCGTCATGCTCGGCCGAAACGAGGAGGCGCGCCGCCACGCCGAACGCTTCGAACTGCAGTACCCGAAGAGCTTGTTCTTGCCTTCGATTCGACGCTCGCTCGGCGGCGAAGCAGAGCCGTCGAGCGACGCCGAATCCATGGGCAGTTCGCCGCCCCGCGCCGACTAGTTCACCCACGAGGAGTTCCCATGCGTCTACCTTCCGCTCCGTTCTTGATTCTTTTCGTCACGGCGTGCTCCACGAACCCGCTCGACGTCGGCTCCGACCTCGACGACGGCTCCGGCAGCTCGGCCACGGGCGGCTCGGCCACGGGCGGCTCGGCCACGGGCGGCTCGAGCTCCGGCGGCGTTACCGCGAACGGAGGTTCCGCCGGCTTGGGTTCTTCCGGTGTTCCGAGCGGCGGCACCGGCACCGGCGGCACCATGACGAGCTGCACCGACACGGTCTCGTTCGTCGGCGAGTGGAGCGGCGCGATCCTCGATTCCTCGTCCGAGCCCACCGAAAGCATTCGCCTCTCGATCGTCGAGAACGATGCCGGCACCGGCGGAGTGCAGGGAACGTTCACGTGGGGTGAGGGCGATCCGCCGCCACCGGCAACCGATCCGAGCGCTCCGTACCCGCCGGGCCAATCCGAATCGGGAGTCTTGCCCGGTGCCCCGTGGCCGGGATTCCCGTACACCATCGTCGGCGGCGCAGCATGCGACTCGGCAATTCAGCTGAGCGTCTCGACTCGAGAGCACTACGACAGCTGGTGCTCGCTGCAGGAGCCCATCGACAACGGCCCGCTCGGTTTTTCGTGCATTCGCTTGGGCGTCTCCTCCGGCTTCGACGACGACACCTGCTGGACCATGGACGCGGACGGCGAAAGGCTGGGCGAATACCCGCTCTGGCTCTGCGGCCTCTGCGGCGGCTTGGTTGTCAGCGCCAGCGCTTGCGCCTGCGACGCCTCCGGCTGCCGCGCGAACCTCACGCCGACGAGCAGGTTCGAGCTCACGATGAGCGCGGGCGGCGGCGTCCTCACCGGTCCCGACTCGAGCTGCGCCGACTGCACGGTGCGCCTCGAACGCGTCGAGTGAGTTCACGTGCCGACCAGGCGCGCAGTGTCCTCGAACGTTTCGAGCCGCGCATCCGAGTCCGACACCTTGCCAAAACCGTACGCCGCGTGAGCGAAGCGCACACCGTTCTCGCGCGCAGCGTTGCGATCGCCCTCGGTGTCGCCGACGAACCAGGGCGTCCACAGGCGGTTTCTATCCACGAGCGAGCGTAGGTTTTCGCTCTTCGTTCGGCCGGTCCTGCCCCAGCACTCGAAATCGGCGAAATATCGAGTAAGTCCGCTCGTTTCGAGGAACACCTCGATGTAGCCCGCCTGGCAGTTGCTGACGATGAAGAGCGGCAGCGCGGCGCCCAAACGCGGCACGAGCTCGCTCACGCCGGGGTAAAGCGTGCCTCCTGTTTCGGCGAGCGCACGATTGTCCTCGCGCTGCGTCCGCTCCGAGACGAGCTCGACGTCCGCCTCCGATAAGTCGTCGAATACGCGTCGCACTCCTTCGGTATGGGGCAAGCCGGCAACCCCCCGCACGTCGTCCGCCGTCACTTCGCGGACGGCGAGGCCGAGCGCGCGCGTCACGCGGTTCCACGCCGCGGCGCACGTGTCGCACGTGTCCCACAGCGTTCCGTCGAGATCGAAGATGAGCGCATCGGCGTGCATGGGCGTTGCGAGTGTAACAGCCGCAACGTGACCGCGCGTTGCGCTCGCCTTTCCGTCGCCTTTCGTTCGGGTCTTGCGCGCGAGCGGCACGGTACGGCGTTTGCTCTGCGTCGAAATCCATGCAGTCGAAGCTCGCCGCCCTCTTCGTCGCAGCGCTCGCCGGCGGGTGCCACTCCGTGCGTGAAATTCCCGAGGTCGGCGACGACTCGACGCTCGCCGTGCTCGGTGACGACACCATCGCGTGCGGCGCGGTCGCCATCACCCCCGATCTCGCCGTCACGGCGAGCCACTGCGTACCCGAAACCGTCGTCAACTACCTGATGTCACCCGACGGCCGAAAGCGCACACGGCCCGGCCGCGGCTTCGTCGTGGTGCGCGATCCGACGAACGACCTCGCGCTCTTCGCGACCTCGCACCTCGTGCCCGCCGAGCTCCGGCAAAAGCCCGCCGAAGTGGACGCCGTCGCGAGCATGGTGGCGCACGTTCCGAAGCC
>DASUTR010001018.1:0-7639 GCA_036374535.1 Polyangiaceae bacterium | reverse complement strand
TCGCAGCGCCGAGGCGTAGCTCCGGGCCGCTCGCGCCGATCGACCAGGCGAGAAGACCGCGGTCGTCAGCGCCGGCACCCTCACACGCTGCCGTCTAGCAGCGGCGATGCGCACCCGAGCGTTTTCAGGGAGCGCTCTGGTACCGGAGCGACGGGTAGGGCGAGACGGAAGGATCCATCTGCCAAACCGTGTCGAAGTCCCACCCGACGAAGCTCGACTCGGATCTCATCTGACTGGTCGTGAGCGGCACGCCGAGTGATCCGGTTGCCGAGTCGTGGAAGTAGCACGCACTGACCGCAGGCGCGGTGCCGGTCTCGACCAGGCCGACGAGCCCCTGAGCGCCGGCGCCGGCAAGTGACTGGGGGAATGCGTAGGAGGTGGAGAGCACGAGACCTGTACCGGAGGCGAAGCCCACGAGCCCGCCCGCGTTGGGCGAGTCGATCGACTGCGAGCGAGCGTAGGAGTCGATGATGGATCCGGCAAAGTGCGTTCCAACCAGGCCGCCCGGCGAGCCGGTACCTACGACCGGTCCGGTCGCGTAACACTGCTCGATCGAGCCGCCCCATTGAGTTCCGACCAGACCCCCGACGCGGTTCGACGCCGAGACGGACGCCGTGCTGAACGATCGAAGGATGGTCCCCCGGTTGACGCCGACCAGCCCTCCGACGTGGCCTCCCCCCTCGGCGATGGTCCCGCGGGACGAGCAGTCCTCGACGCGGCCCTCGTTGGTCCCGGCGAGGATCCCCACATGGTCGTTCACGAGGAGCGTGCCTTCCCCATGCACCGCACGCAGGGTTCCGCGGTTGGTTCGGGTCAAGAGGCCCCAACTCGTGCTGCGATCGTTGGCGTCCACGGTTCCGGAGAAAGCGAGATTGCGGATCTCCCCACCGGTCTCCACGAACTCGATCAACGTGCGAGCAAGGCCGGTGATCGAGCGGCCTCGTCCGTCGAGCGTCCCGCTGAACGAGGCGACGCCTTCGCCGATCGTGGCAAACGGCGGAGCGAGCGCCGACACGTCGACGTTGTTGCCGAGCGCGTAGTGGCTCGCCAGCGAGTACGCGCCGCTGCCGACGCGCGCAAGATGCTCCGGCAGGCAGACCAGGTACGGATCGCTCGTCGTCCCCGTGCCCGCCATGCTGTCCGCCGACGCCGACGCGCACCGTTCATCGGGGCCCGGATCCGGATCCCCGCCGCCCGTCCCACCGTCACCCCCATCACCCGCGTTACCAGCGCTGCCGCCGCGCCCGCCCGCGCCGCCGCGCCCGCCGGTGCCGCCCATGTCGTCTCCGGCTCCGCCATCGCCCGCCGTCCCTCCGCCCGTTCCCGGTGCACCCGCGCCACCCGCGCCGCCCGCGTCCCCCGCGTCGCCGGCGTCACCGGGGGAGGTACCCGCCGAGCCGCCTTGCTCAGCGCCTCCGCGTCCACTGCCGCCGGTCCCGCCACGACCCGCGGAGCCTCCCGACGTATCGTCCGTGGTCGCGTCGTCGCCACCGCAGCTCGGCATCGACGCGAGCACGAGCGTGACGAGCCCGAGAGTCCCCAACAAAGTTCTCATGGCTCGCTTCCATGCCACGAGCAACGTTCGGCGTCACCAGTCGAGAGCTGCGCCAATGCCACCCGGCGCGGAGCTCAGCAGAAGGTCGGATGCTACTGGCGGCCTTTGCGCCCGAACCAGCTGCTACTTAGGTCACCGCGACAGAATGTTCACGAGCTCGTGAAACTCCTTGCGGCGCGCGTGCTCGACCGCGTCGACGCCGTCGCGGTCGCGGATATGGACGTCCGCCCCCGCATCCTTCAGAATTTGCGCGATCTCCCGGTACTTTTTGCTGCCGTCGCCGAGAAGCACGCATTCGAGAAGCGCGGTCCATCCGAGGTTGTTCACGTGGTTGACGTTGATCGGCAGCTTCACGACGCGCCGCACGTACTCGACGTGGCCACGCTCGCTCGCCGGGATCACCGAGATGCCGCCGAAGCGATTGACGATCGCGAAGTCGGGCTTGCCGGGGAGCAGCGCTTCGACCATCGCAACGCTGCCCGTCTCGCCCGTGAGGAGCCAGGGCGTGTCGTGCCGAGCATCGAGCGCGTTAGGGCTCGCGCCCCGTTCGACGAGCACCCGCGCGACGTCGACGAAGTCGGAAATCACCGCCAGCGTCAGCGCCGTGCGGCGCAAGGAATCACGCGCCTCGACGTTCGCGCCGCGGGCGAGGGCGTGCTTCGTTCCGTCGACGTCTCCGCGTCGGGCGGCTTCGAGGAGCTCGGCGTCGGCCGACGTCGGGGCAGCGGCCTTGGGTTCCGTCATGGAAGCCTCCACGTTCGCGCGCGTCTCGCGCGCGCCTTTCGCGCAATCGGTGAACGACAGGGCGATCAGCAAGGCAGGGTATCGCCCGAGTCGATGCATGAAACGCAGTATGGCGCGGAGCGATCGAAGCACGTCTCATAGAGATTCGGCGTCCCGCGCCGTGACCAGGCGCGGCACGATACTTGCTCGAGCAAGAACTTGCTCTCGGGCCTCGAAAAAAGTGAAACGGCCCTGTCGATCGAGCCGTCCCTCGTTCGTCGCCCTCGATAAGGAGCAGCAACATGGCCGAGAGCACAGTCCGACTTCACCGAGTACTTCGCGCACCAGCCGAGCGGATCTACCGAGCGTTTCTCGATCCGGATGCGATGGCGAAGTGGCTCCCGCCGCACGGCTTCACGGGCAGGGTCCACCACATCAAGGCGGAGGTCGGTGGTACCTACAAGATGTCCTTCACGAATCTGGCGACCGGGCACAGCCATTCGTTCGGTGGCGAATTCCTCGAGCTCGTGCCGAACGAGCGCATTCGCCACACCGACACGTTCGATGACCCGAACTTGCCGGGTCAGATGCAGACGACCGTTTCGCTGAAGAACGTATCGGTAGGAACGGAGCTGTTCGTCGTGCAGGAAGGCATACCGAGCGCGATCCCCGTCGAGGAATGCTACCTCGGCTGGCAAGAATCCCTGACGCTCTTGACCGAGCTCGTCGAGGCGAAGATCGACGAGTGGGCGCCCAAGTTCGCGTGACCAGGCGCGCAGACGGCAGTATCCCCCGCCCCGCGGCTCAGCGCCGACTCTGGGCCGTTCAGCTCGGGCGTTTTCGTCGCGGTCGCGAATCGCCCAGGTGGACGAGCGGAGCTTCGCGTTCCCGCCTCACCAAGACGCCGGGGTCGCGAGGATCGGGTCGACGCGCCGCGCGCTCGAAATGCGCAGCGACGCGCGTTGCGACATCGACGAGCGAGAAGCTCGGCGTGAGTTCGATCGCACCGATATCGCTGCCTCGGATGTTGCCGCGCCGGCAGAGCATCGGCAAAAGCCTGCGCGCGTCGGCCCCCTCTGCGTGGCCCCACGAAACGCGAAATCGCACCCAGCCTTCGCTCGCGCGGTCGTCGTGGCGGCGCGACGGCGGGCGCCCGTGCGAGCCGCCTCGCACCGGCTCGGCGTGACGAAGCGCGCGGAGTTTATCGCGGGGACGGCTCGCGCGAGGAGCGTCGCCGCGACCTCCGCGCGGGTGCACGGGCGCGGGCACGAGCGCGCTCACGTCGCGCGGAACGCAAACGCTCTCGGTTCGCAGGCGCTCGATGAGGACGGCGAGCGCCCGCTCCGCCCCGCTGCTCGCAACGAGGCGAGCGGCGATCCGGAGCGCGCGTTCACTGACCTGACGCTCGACCGAAGGCGTCGCGTCGTCGGCGTTCGGGCCGGCCGAGAGCTCCTGCAGGAGCGCTTCGTCTCGGGCATCCGCGATGGCCGCGGCGGTCGGAATCGGGTCGAAGCGATAGCGGACACCCGCTCGCTTCAGCAACGCGATCAGCCGCGGCAGCCCGGCGGGCTGCACCATGATCGAGCTCTTGCCCTTGCGGCCCGCGCGCCCGGTGCGCCCGCTACGGTGCGTGTACGTGTCGGCGTCGTTCGGCGGCTCGAGCTGCACGACGCGCGCGATGTCCTGGTGATCGATGCCGCGCGCAGCGACGTCGGTCGCGACGAGGACCTGCAATTTCCCGAGCTTGAACGCCGCGAGCGCTCGTTGTCGGGCGTGTTGCTCCATCTCTCCGGACAGCGAATCCACCGCGAAACCCGCCTGATCGAGCTCTTCGCACGCGCGTGCCACGTCGGCGCGAGTGCGCGCGAACGCGAGCACCTGTTCGCCGGGAGCCGCGAGGAGCAAGTTGATGAGCGCGTCGACGCGTTCGCCCGGCTTGACCAGGTGCACGATGTGGTCGATGTCGCCGTTCGCGGAGCCGAGCGGCGTGCCTTGGATGTTTCTCGGGTTCGTTTGAACCCGTGCCGCCAGCGCCTCGACCTCGCGCGGGAACGTCGCCGAGACGAGGTGCGTGCGGTGTCCTTCGGGCGCCCGCGCAAGGATGGCTTCGAGATCGTCGCGAAACCCGAGATCGAGCATACGATCGGCTTCATCGAGCACGAGCGCGCCCGTTCGCTCGAGCGTCATCGCGCCGCGCGTCAAGTGGTCGAGCAGCCGCCCCGGAGTGCCGACGAGCAACGCAGGGCCACGCGAAAGCAAGCGAAACTCGTCGCGGACGCTCGCTCCACCGATCACGGAGCCGACGAGCACCTTGCTCGGCGCATAGAGCCAAGCGAGCTCCGCTTCGACTTGTTTGGCGAGCTCGCGCGTCGGAGCGACCACGACCGCGAGAGGTCGAGCGACCCCATCGCTCGGCCGCTCGATTTGCTTCACGACGTGACGCAGCACGAACCCGATGGCGAGCGTTTTTCCGGACCCCGTCTGCGAGCTGATGCGGAGATCCCTATCGGCGAGCGACGGGTCGAGCACGGCTTCTTGAACCTGGGTGAGGCTCGCGTAGCCTTTTCGGGCGAGCGCGCTCGCGAGGTCGGCACCGAGGAGCTCGAAGGGGTCAACGGACGGCATGGTGGCGGCCGCCTATATCACCAACCGCGAGACATGCCCGCACCCGCTGATTTCAGCCGCAATCGCGGCGTGAAGGTGGTCGGGGTTCCGCTCATCAGCCGGGACCGGCGCATGGCGAAGGAACGGCGCCTCCGCTTGGTTTGGTGATAGTAGCGGCGGTGGCCCGCGCGCTTTCGCCGTTCACGACCGAGCTCGACGCGGCCGAGCGGCGCGCGCTCGGTGTGCTCGCCTGCGAAGGGCGCTCGAGTGCCGCTGCGCTCGAAACGCTCGTTCCCGACGTCACGCTCGAGTTCTGGCGAGCGTGCGTCGAAAAGGGGTGGGTCATCGAGGAGGCGTCGCGCGTGTCCCCATCGCGCGGCGCGGGCATGCAGAGCACCTTTGCCCTGCTCCCGTCGTTGCGCCCGCTCGTCCTCCGCCACCTGACGCAGCTCGGTGAGTTCGAAGAGGTCCGGCGCAGGCTGCGCGCGTCGAGCGCGGATCCAGCGCGGAGTGGTTTCCTGGGCGCTCTCTATGCCGGCGATCTCGGCGCGCTCCAACGAACCTTGCCGGAGCTCGAACGCCGCGCCCTGCGCGGGCACGAGACGACGTTTGCGACCAGCATGTTGCGCGAGGCGGTGTCGGCGTCGTTCGACTCCGCTTGGCTCGAGCGCACCTGGGGCGAGCTCGGCATCCGTCTCATCGAGCAGGTGCTCTCGGACGCGTTGTTCGGGCTTTCGCCCGTTCAGGCACTCTACGACTTTGCGAGCGAGCACCTCGACGACGGAAGAGCGCCCAATTTGCGCTGGGTGCTCGCCGAGCACGCGCTCTTGCGCGGCGAGACCGAGCGAGCGTTGTCGTTCATCGCCCCGTTCCCGAGCCGCGAGCAGCTCGGATTCCGCGCTGCGCTCGCGTACGGCTCGGGCGGGCTCGCCCAAGCGCAAGCGCTCGTGGGTGAGTACGACCGCGCCCACGGAAGCGCTCACGGCGCCGCCAGCGTGACGGCGTTGCTCGTCCTGCTCGCGCTCGGTCGTGAGTCGCCCGACCGAGCGAAGGTCGCGCGGCGTTGCCTGCCGCGCCGTAAAGAACGAGCGTCGCCGCTCGCCCGTTGGCCTTGGACGAGCGCCGAACCCGAGGTGAGCCGGGCGCTTCGGACGCTGCTCAAACGGCTGACGCTGCCGGAAACCGAGCGAGTGCGCTTGAGCGTGCACCAGCTGCCGATAGCGGCCTCGCCGTGGGAAGCGTTCGTCCTCGCACTCACCGTGGCGCTCCATGAACGCGACGAGGTGGCGCGCCTCGGTTGGGCGCGGCGCCTGCTCGGCGACGCGGAGCGCGCCGGTGCAGGCGGTTACGTCTGGTTCTCACGCCAAGCGCAACACCTCGCCCGGGTGCTCAGTCGTGAGCCGCTGCCCGAGCTCCGCGAACTGTCTGCGTGTCGCCCTGGAGAGCTCTTGCTCTGCGAACTCTTGGAGCCGGAGCCCGAATGGCGGCGCGCACTCGGCGCGCTTCACGGCTTCACCGAAAGCATGGAAAGCAGCGAGAAGATCCTGTCGCGGCGCGTCGCCTGGTACGTCGACATGACGAACGGCGTGCCGAAAGCTCCCGCGCTCGAGCAATTCGAGCGTGGCACGGGCTGGACGCGGGGGCGTCGCGTGAGGCTCGACGAGCTCGACGCCATCAAGGACGACCTCCCTTCCGAGGATCGAGCGGTGCTCGGCGCGCTCGACGCGAGCCATCGCAGGCGTCACGACCTACCGCTCGAGCTCTTGGAACATCTCGTAGGCCATCCGCGCGTGTTCGACGGCGCACGCGGGCGCCTACCGGTCGAAATCGCCCGTGGCACGTGTCGGGTGGAGACCCGGCGCGAGCACGGCCATCTCGTCATTTCCCTCGAACCCGCCGGAGCCACGGAAGGGGTCAACGTGGTGCTCGAGAGCGACACGCGCCTGTCCGTCTACCGCGTCACGCCGACCCTCGGGAAGCTCTTCGGGCTCGTGCCGAGCGGAGTGCGCATCCCGGAGCGATTCGAGCCCGAGGCGCTCGGTGTGCTCTCTCGACTGGCCGAGCACGTCGAGATTCGAAGCTCGAGTTTGGGCGCTCGGCAAAAGCTCGCCGCGGACCCCACGCCGGTGCTGCGGATCTCGCCCGAATCCGGCTCCTGGTACGTCGAGGTCGGCGTGCGCCCGTTCGGTGCGCGCGGGCGCTTCTTTCCGCCAGGTCTCGGGCGGGTGGCGGTCACGCGGCGCGAAGGAGACGACTGGCTCGACGCCGAGCGGGACCTTACGCAGGAAATCGCGCGCTTTGACGAGCTCATCACCGCGTGCCCGAGCCTGTCTTCGGCGCTGCGCGGCGAGCTCGAGACGGAAGAGTCCGGTAACGAGGGCAGCTTCAGCGGCTCGCTCGGCGAGGAGGGGCTCTTCAGGCTGCTCACCGAGCTGAAAGAGCGCAAGCTCCCGGTGCTGCTCGAGTGGCAAGACGCGCGGCCCGTCACGGCGCGGGGAACGCTCGGCGTGGGGGCGCTGCACGGCGCACTCGAGCGCAGTAAAGGCTGGTACCTCGTGACCGGCAGCGTGCGCATCGACGACCTCATGTCGCTCGACCTCGCCGAGCTCGCGACGTCACCCTTCACGAAATCGGGACGCTTCCTGCGCCTGCCGAACGGCGACTTCGTGGAGGTCGAACGGCGCGCTCGCCGCGTGCTCTCGCTGCTCGCGAACGCCGCGGAAACGCCGAGACGCGGTCGCCCGGCGGAGCTGCGCA
>DASUTR010001017.1:0-14085 GCA_036374535.1 Polyangiaceae bacterium | reverse complement strand
CCCCGCGAGCCAGCACTCGTCGGCCGGCTCGCGCCGAGCCCGACGGGGCTCTTGCACCTCGGGCACGTCCGCACGTTCCTCGTCGCGTACTGGCATGCCCGCTCGAGGGGCGGCCGGCTCTTGCTGCGCATCGAAGATCTCGACGGCCGGCGAGCTCACCGCCGCTTCGCCGACGCAGCGCTCCGGGATCTCGAATGGCTCGGGATCGATTGGGATGGCGTGCCGAGCGTGCAGTCCGAGCACCTCGAGCGCTTCGAGCGCGCGGTCGAGACGCTGCTCGAGCGTGGGCTCGCGTACGCCTGCGTGTGCACGCGGGGCGATCTCGCGAACGCGGCCGCCGCCCCGCACGCCGGCACGAGCGAGCCACGCTATCCAGGAACGTGCCGGGGTCGTTTCACGTCGCGCGCCGAAGCGGAAGGCGCGACGGGCAGGGCGGCGGGGGTACGACTCGTCGTTCCGCCGGGCGCCGTCGTCGTTCACGACGACCTCGCCGGTGCCCGGTCGTTCGACGTAGCGGCCGAGGTCGGTGACTTCCTCGTGGCGCGGCGCGGCGGCGGCGCTTCGTACCAGCTCGCCGTCGCGGTCGACGACGCCGCGGAAGGCGTGACCGAGGTCGTGCGGGGCGACGATCTCTTGCCGAGCGCCGCGCGGCAATGGTACGTGCAGAACGCGCTCGGGCTCCCCCACCCCCGCTGGGTGCACGTACCCCTGGTCCTCGACGCATCCGGTGAGCGGCTCGCGAAGCGGACCGACGCGCTGAGCATCGAGGCGCTGCGAGAACGCGGCGCCGATCCCCGCGCGCTCGTGAGCTGGGCTGCGAAAAGCGCGGGTGTCCCCGTGTCCGAGCGCGCGACCCCCGCTGAGCTCGTGCCGCTTTTTAGGCTCGATCACGTGCCTCGGGGGCCCGTGAGCATCACGGACGAGCTCTTGGCCGACGTTACCCGACCCTAGAGCACGCGGCCCTTGTAGTAGCCTGCGCCGCATGGCCGACGCGCGAGCGACCGACCAACGGACCCTGTTCGGGCACCCGGTGGGCCTCTACACGCTCTTCTTCGCAGAAATGTGGGAGCGCTTCTCGTACTACGGGATGCGGGCGCTCCTGCTCTTCTACATGCTGAAGGGCTTTCTCAACTACAGCGACGCTCGGGGGTACGCCGTTTACGGCGCGTACACGGCGCTCGTGTACATGACGCCCTTCTTCGGGGGCATGCTGGCCGACCGCCTGCTCGGGGCGCGCCGCGCGGTCATCCTCGGCGGTCTGCTCATGGCCGCCGGACACCTCGTGATGGCGGCGCAAAACGACATCGCGTTTTACACCGCGCTCGCCCTGCTCATCGCGGGTAACGGTTTCTTCAAGCCGAACATCTCGACGATGGTCGGCTCGCTCTACCCGCCGGGGAGCCCGCGGCGCGACGGTGGCTTCACCCTCTTTTACATGGGTATCAACCTCGGCGCTGCGATGTCGCCCTTGCTCTGCGGCTACATCGGCGAGACCTACGGCTGGCACTACGGGTTCGGCCTCGCGTCGCTCGGTATGGTGACGGGCCTCGCGGTCTTCGTCGCGCCCGCGCGTGTGACCCAAGTCGTCATCGCGCTCGGCGCGCTCGGCGCCTTCACGGCTCTCGTCGTTTTTCGACCGGACAACGCCTATTCGTTCGCGGGCAACGTCTTCGTCGGCGCCGCGCTGCTCGTCGCAGCCGGCGTCGCCTGCGTCGCGCTCTCGCGCGGCGGGCTGCCCGCCGAAGCCGGCGCGCCCGCGGATCCCGCGAGACTCAAGTGGCGGCCCGCCGGCTCGCCGCTCCCTGCCGAATGGCTCGTCTACGTCGGGACCCTGCTCATGGTCCCCGTGTTTGCGCTGTTCGTATCGAGCTTTTCGCCACTCAACGACGGACACGTCGTCACGGTGCTCTCCGAGCACACGATCGCAGGCTTGAAGGCCAGCACGAGCGGCGCCGGCCGAGTTTTCGGAGTGGTCGCCGAGGAAATCAGCAAGCCCGCCGGGCTCATGCTTTTCGTAACGGGATTCGTCGCCCTCGGCTACCTCGGCCGCGAGCTCTTCCGGCTCGAGAAGGTCGCCCGCGAGCGCCTCCTGGTGGTGCTCATCCTCACCTTCTTCGCGATGCTCTTCTGGTCCTTCTTCGAACAGGCGGGAAGCTCGGTGAACAACTTCACCGACCGCAACGTCGATCGCGTGAGCGAGACACGCCTCGTGACCTCGGCGGAGGTCGGCAAGACGCTCGAGCTCATGCCGACGCAGGAGCAGATCGGCTTCAAGAACGGGGACAAGACCTTTTCTCTGGCCGATCTGGACGCCGCGCGCGCGAAGAACGCCGGCAATCCGGATTTCACGATTTCCTGGCAGGTCGCTCCGGACAACGTCGGAATGGGTATCGCGTCGCGCTCGGACGAAGTGCCGGCAAGCGTGTTTCAGGCCGTCAATCCGGTGTTCATCCTGCTCTTCGGCGTGGTCTTCACGACCCTCTGGACGCTGCTCGGAAAGCTCGGGCGCGAGCCCAGCACTCCCTTCAAGTTTTCGCTCGGCTTGCTCCAGCTCGGCCTCGGCTTCGGGCTCTATTGGTACGGAGCGACCGTCGCGAGCGAGCGCGGCATGGTGGGCGTGGTCTGGCTCGTCCTCGGCTACCTTCTGCAAACCACGGGAGAGCTCTGCCTTTCGCCGGTCGGGCTCAGCATGGTGACCCGGCTCTCGCCCCTACACCTCGTCAGCACGATGATGGGAACCTGGTTCCTCGCGACGGCGTTCTCGCAGTACCTCGCCGCCATCATTTCGCAATTCACCGGCGTGGGCGAAGGAGGCGGCGCGGCTCCGCCGCTACCCCGCGACACCCTGATGCTCTACGGCGACGTGTTCGCGAAAATTGCGCTGGTCGCTCTCGGATCTGCCGCGATCTGCTTCGCCCTCGTCCCCTTCCTCAAGCGCTGGACCCATCCCGAAGTCCCGGCCGGCGGGGACGGACCCGCTCACTGACGGTCAGACTGGGCACAGTTAGGTGACATCATCGTTTCGCAATGGACCGCCGCAATTTCACTTTTGCAATGACTCATCCCGGAAACCCGACATAAACAATTGAATTGTTTACTAGCCGCATTTGGTACGGAGTATGCACTCTCTGGACCTCGAAGGCGGCGCCCTTGGTGCCCCCCCCTCCGCCTCGGTCGCCGCCTCCTTACTACCCCCACGGCCTGGATTCGAAAGAATCCGGGCCGTCGGCATTTTGTTTCCAGACTTAGCTGAGGGTTCGATGCACGAACCTGCCAAGGCGTTCCCAGGATGGGAGGCGTTTCGCGTCGTCCGAGGTCGATTTCTCAGCCGAGGAGTTCGTCGAGGCGGGCGATGGCGAGCGTGCTGAGCTTCGAGAGCTCGTCGACGTCGCTCGCGCGGAAGCGCCGCTCGTCCCGCCCGAGCTCGAGCATGGCGTGGAGCTCCATGCCGAACGTGACGGGAACCATGACGACGCCGGCCAGACCTTCGTCGCCGAGCCGGGCCGCGATCAGGCGCTCGGCGAGCCCGTCGGCCGGAGCGCCGCTCAGGCGGTGACCGTTTCGTGCCAAGATGTACGCGGGATCGTGACCGTGCACCACCTGCCCGAGCGAGCTCTCGAGGCCCCCGTGCGCGTACGACGTGACCAGAAAATCGATCGGTGGGCGTAGCAGATGTACCAGGCCTCGCGTCGCACGAGTGGCCTGAACGGCACCGTGCAGCAGCAGGTGGATGACCTCGCGCTCGTCACGGGCGCTGCGAAAGCCGGAGGCCGCGCGCTGAAAATCGGCGACCGAGCCCGGTTGGCCCAGCGCGCCGGCGACTTCGCGGACATGCTCGACGGGTCGCCAGTCGCTCGAGCCGGCCTCGCGCACGCGACAATCGCGGGGCACCCGTCCATGACTCACGCCACGAACGAGGAGCTCGGTTCTGACGGGTCCAATCTCGACGTCGCCGTTCGAGACGACCCACAATCGGGTGGAGCCGGACTTGGCATTGACCGCGAGCTGCATCGTGACTCCTCCGGGCCGTTGGAGATGGCGCCGGTTCGAGCATTTTGCCGAGCCTGTACCCGGCGGGCCAAGGAAGGTGCGCGCGCGCGCCCGCGCCGCCCGCGCCTATCGAAGTGACCGCTCGAGCCAGACGACCGTTTCGACGTGGTGCGTCTTCGGAAACATGTCGAAGCACGTCACGTCGGCGACGTTCCAGCCCTTTTCGACCAGGATGCGCACGTCGCGAGCGAGCGTGACCGGGTCGCAGGCCACGTAGGCAATAGCGGGAGGCTCGAGCGCCACGAGACCCGGGATGGCGCCTTTGGCGCCCGTACGCGGCGGGTCGAGCAAGGCCACGTCGAATCGGCGACCCTTTCGCTCGAGGTCGCCGAGAGCGCGCGCCACGTCTTTCGCGAGCACCTCGACCCGCAGACCCTCGCTCGCCGCGCGTTCACGGGCACGCCCGGCTGCGCTCGCGTCGCTTTCCACGAGCACGCCCGCCATTCCAGTGCGCGCGAGCGGCACTGCGAAATTGCCGGAACCGCCGTAGAGATCCAGGAAAGTGCGCGCGCCGCGATCCGTCGCGCCCCTTTCGACGTGGGCGACCAGGGCGGCGTTGACGGCGCGGTTCACCTGCGAAAAATCCGCGCCCCGCGGCGAGACGGTCACGCTGCCATGCCGCCGCAAGCGTTCGAGCACGAGGCCCTCGCCGGGTGCGGCGGCCGCGCCGCGCTCGTCGCGGCGGCACACGACGAACGCGAGTCCGCCCTCCTCGCGCGCGCGCACCTCGACGCTTTCGAAGCGAGCGAGCGAGCGTGGCGCCTCTTTCGCGAGCTCCTGCACGACGATGATACCGCGCTCGACTTCTGGTTCGGCGACGGGACACCCGGGCACCTCCACGAGCGTGTGCGTGCCACGCGCGTGGAAGCCCACGCGACCGCCCGCGTCCACCTGCAGGCGAACGCGCGAGCGGTATGCGAGCTCACTGCCGGCGGTGACGATCGCGGGCGGTGACGCGAGGCGGACGCCGCCCGTGCGCTCGAGCGCCTGAGCGACGAGCGCCGACTTTTCGCGAAGCTCTGCCGATCGCTCGAGCTTCATCCAATCGCAGCCGCCGCACGCGTCGACCACGGGGCAGACCGGAAGCGCGCGCTCGGGGCTCGGCGTGACGAGCTCGAACCGTGTGGCACGGGCAAAGTCCTTCTTGCGAACGAGCTCGAGCGGCCGAACGACATCGCCCGGAAACGCGCCCTCGACGAAGCCGACGCTCCCGTCCGGCAGCCGGCAAAGGCCCGCCCCACCGGGCACGAGCTTTTCGATCTTCCAGGTATCCTGGCGGGTCAGCGCGTGAGCCCGCTCAGGTGGATGGGTGAGAGCCGTGCTCCGCCGGCGCCGGCGGGCGCTGAGGCGTCGGGCCCGTTCCGAAGAAGCGATCCCACACCAGGTTCGACACGCAGAAGCGACGCGTGTGGTCCTTGAAGTGGTGGAGCATGTGGTTCTTCTTCAAGCGTCGCCCGTACTCGGAACGCGGATTGAAGTGGTGCAGGTAGTAGTGGGTAAGGTCGTAAAACATGTACCCGACCACGAACCCGGAGTGAAATCCCCACGTGTAGCGCGGGCCGAGTGTGAACCAGAACAGCCCGAGGAAAATGAAGTAGAGGGCGATGCTCACCGCGGGCGGCATCACCAGGCGATACTTGTCGCGAGGCCAGGTGTGGTGAACGCCGTGCACGAGGAAGTGCATGCGCTCTCCCCAAGCTCCGTTCGGCTTCCAGTGAAAGAAGAGCCGGTGCAGCCAGTACTCGGCGAAGGTCCAGGACACGAAGCCGGCGACAGCGAGAGACGCTGTGGCGATCCACCCCAAATCGGTGCGTAGGATGCTGTAAGCAAACAGCGCACCTGCGCCCGGAACGTAAAGAATTGGGACGATCGCGGGGTGCGTCCGAGAAAACAGGTCGACCAAGTCGCTCTGAAACATCCGCGGGGATTCAGGTGTCTCGCGGATTAGCAACCAGCCCTTCATCGTCACGGCGGAAAGCTAGAGGCGCGTGTCGCTCTTGGCAAGCTCTTGGGATGGCGTTTTACCCTGCAATATCTGCCGGATTGGAAAAGCCTTCGGCGAGTGAGCGAGATGTGCAGGCAGCGTGATCGAGTCGTCATGGCAGGTTCGAGGAACACTGCAACGCCGCCGCAGCTCCTCCCTACAATTCGCCGGCCAACGGGCCGGGTACTGTGACTGTAACCGGTCGATTTTATTGAGACTTACTAGCCCAATGGGCCGTCACTCATAAGAGTCGGATGGAACGGAACGAAATCTGCAACGTATGGGTTTAAGAACAGCATGAGTGATCCAGTACGGCGAGACGAGAAGGGGAGCTCGGTCGACGACGGTTCGGCGGTACGGGAAAAAGCGACTTCCGTCCGTCCTGCTGCGTCATCTCCGCCGCCGCGCTCCATCACGCCCACGGGCTCGGCAGGGGCGCATCGGCAGCGGCTCGAGCAGAAGCTCAAGCGTGGACGCGCGCTGCTCGCAAGTCTCCCGGGGGGCGACGACCGCGCACGGCTGCTTCACGTCGCCATCATGCGGCGCGACGAGGCGCTGCTCGACGGCGTGCTCGCGTCGCTCGGCGCCACGGACTCTACTCCGCCGAACTCCCGCTAGCTCGCGACGGCGACGGCTCGCCGATGTCGAGCCAGCCGAAGAACGTCCCGAGGCTCGCGCGCTGACCGGGGGGCATGTATTCGAAGTTGCGGCCGCGGTCGATGATCTCCCAGAAGTCCTTGCTCGTGACGTTCTCGAGCGCGTGACGAATGGAGACCAAGCGCGCCCGGGGCTCGTGCTGCATGTCGCGCGAGATGAGTCGCGCTTTTTCCTCGAGACCCTTCACGATGTAGTACGCGGCGAGCTTCACCTGCGCCTTGCGCACGCCGAGGAGCGCGCTCTCTTGCGCGCTCGTGCGAAGCGGTCGATCGAGCTCGAGGAATTGCGACAGCATTTGGTCCTCTTCGGGTGACGAGTGCTCGCAAGCGGCTTGGCACAAGGCAGACACGTCGTAGGCGACCGTCTCCGTGACGAACGGCAGCTTCATGTCGAAGCTCACGTGACCGTAGTACGTCATGTGCCTCACACCTTCGAGCGCCGCCTTGCCGTTGCCGAGGCGCAGCATGGCTTCGACGAGCAGCCGGTACTGATTCAAGACGTTGTACGCGGTGCGGACGTCGCGCGCGTTCAGCGTCGAGCGCAGGTAGGAGTTCATGAAGCGGAACACGAGCTCGACGAGCTCCCCGTCGCGCGCCTGCGCTGCGGCCTCGCCGACGTAGCGGGTGTCGATCGCCACGAGGTAGTTGATGTCGCGCATACCAACGAGCGCCTCGTTGTAGATGCCGAGGTACTGGCGCATCACCTTCCACTCGACCCAGGTGCGCCGGCGCTCGAGATCCTGGAGTGATTCGGGATCCATTGCGACGAAGTCGGGGTTTTCTCGAATACCGGGCCCGATGCGAAACCACGCTTCCGAGGCCCTCGACTTCACTTTCTGGTACTCGAGCGCGAAGTCCTTGAGCGCGTCGACGGCGCCGCTGGCGATGATCTTGTCCTTGCCCGAAATCGAGTTCGACGTGATGTCCGTGAGCTCCTCCATCGCGAAGAGCGTGGCGGCTTGCGCCTCGGCGACCGTTTCGGCGCGCTGCTCGCGCGAGCTTCGTGCGGCCGTTTTCACGGCGCCCGAGCGAATGCGCGAGATGATGTTCATCGGCTCGAGAAACCAAAATACGTAGCCGAAGTAGGGACCGAGCAGCACGAGGCTACCGGTCGTCGCGCAGACCATGGCGAGCGCCGTCACGCGGGGCGCCCAATCGTGCTTCAGCGACATGCTGAGCCAGACACCGCCGACGCACGCGATGAGGTAGTAGCTCATGACCGCGAGGTTTACGCGGTCCTTCAAGAACATGCGCGCGACGCCCGTGTACCGGTCGGCGGAGAGTTGCACGATGATGCTGACGACGGTGACGACGATGCCGAACACCGCCGCCGTCATCCCGGCGAGCGAGCTCAGCGCGTCGGAGACGACGACCGAGTCGAAATGCGAGTAGCTCGCGAAGATGCCGAGGCCGCGGCCGCTCGTCGCGAGGTCCACGGCGTAGAGCGCGAAAAAAATGCAGAGCGACGCCGACGTGAGCACCGCTATGGGCAAGATCCAGCGGCGAAACGTGGTCGGTCGATGCGTCATCGAGCAAGGGACGGAACGCCCCGAGCTCCCTGTCTAGTGCACCGCGGCACGCACAGGCAAGCTGCGCACGACTTCGGCCTCGAAGTCCAAGAGCTCGCGGGCGCGCTCGAGCGCCTCGCGCTCGCCGCAAAGGGCGCGTGCCAGCCGCAAGAAGAGCCCATGGTGGCGCGATTCGGCCCGCGCGAGCTCGAGGTAGACGGGCGCGAGCTCGGGAGCGCGCTCCGGCAGCGCTTCGGACAGCATGAGCAGCCGCTCGCAGCTCCGGGCCTCGATGATACCGGAGACGAGCAAACGATCGCAGAGCGTCTCGGGTTCGCCCTTCCGGATGCGCGCGACGAGGGCGCGCGCGTACGGATCCGGGGCGTGAGGAGCGAGCGTGAGGCCGCGCGCGAGGAGGAGCCGATGCACGATGCGGAAGTGGTCGAGCTCTTCGCGGGCGAAATCGATCATCGCGCTCACGAGCGCCGTGTGCGTCGGATAGCTCGAGACGAGCGACATGCCCGTGGAAAAAGCCTTGCGCTCGCACGCGGCGTGATCGACGAGCAACGCGTCCAAATCGGCGAGCGCGACCTCGAGCCAGGCACGCGGCGTGGCCACCCGGAGGTCCAGCATGGGCTCGCGATCGGCGACGAACCCCGCGTCGACCACGCCCGCCGCCGTCATGCTCCGAGCACCTGCACGACGAGCTCGCGCGTGTGCGGTCGCGCGCGGTGCTCCCACACGTAAATCGCCTGCCACGTGCCGAGCGCGAGCCGCCCGCGAACGACCGGCACGTTCTCCGAAGCCCGCGTGATCGCGGCTTTCGCGTGCGCGGGCATGTCGTCCGGACCTTCGTCGTCGTGTTCCCAGGGGCGCGCCTCGGGCGCAAGCTCGCTGATCCAGCGCTCGAGATCGCGAAGCACGGCGGGATCGGCGTTCTCTTGAATGACGAGGCTCGCCGAGGTGTGGCGCAAGAACACCGTGCACAGACCCGTCTGCACGCCGCTCTCCGCGACGACCCTCGCGACGGCTTCCGTCACGTCCGTGAAGCCACGCCCCTTCGTGCGCGCTTCGATGCTGGCTTGGTGCGATCGCATGGGGGTCAACGCGACCCCCGCGGCTCGGTCAGCCGCCGTCGGGACGCGGTGTTCCTATACACACTCCCCAGCCGGACGGCAGCTCGGCGGAGGCCTGACACATGCCGGTCGCGCAGCTCGCTTCCGGCGCCGTCGTTTGGCAGAGCTTCACGCATTGGTTCGTTACCTGGGAGCAGACGTACCCCCATTTGCAGGGGCAGTCTTGTCCCTCGTACCCCCTGCCCGGCGGAACGCACGTCGTCGTGCGATCGACCCCGATGACCATGCAGGCGAGCCCGTCGGGACAACTGCACGTGGCGCCTTCGGGGCACGGAAAGGGCTCCGCGAGCCCGCAGTCGACGGCCGGGACGCACACCGGAACCTCGAGGCTCGGCGCGACGCCGAAGAGCGTCCGTTCGAAACAGTGCGTCCGATCCGGACAGCGATCGGCGCCGCAGCAATACGGGCGACACTGTCCGGCGTCGCCCTCCTCGACGCAGGCGAGGCCCGGCGCGCAATCGTCCGAGCCGAGGCAAGGCGCGTCCGCGGCGCCCGTCCCCGCGGGGACACATTGCGCGAGCGGCCGCGCGTTCTTCGGTCGCACCTGACAAGAATTCGCGATGGGCCCGCTGCCGCTCCCACCGCCGCGGCCGCTCGTTCCGGAGGTGCCTTCACCGCCGCGCCCACCCGGGTCGTCCCTACCGCCCTCGCCGGCCATCCCGCCGTCGCTGGCTCCGCCCGCCGAACGTCCGGCGCCGTCGGGGGGATCGTCGGAACCGCCGCCGCCGTCGCTCGTCGTGCCGCCGGTCCCGCCCCCCGGCGTTCCGGCGGTTCCCGAGCCACCGGGGGTCGTCGGGGCACAGGCGCTTACGTCGTCGGGGACGCAGTCGACGACGCCGCAGAGTGGATTGTACGGAAGTTCGCCACCCGCTCCGCCGTTGTCGGGAGGGACGACGTCGATGGTCGCGTCGCCCGAGTCCGCCGGATCCATGCCGCCGGTTCCGCCAGCTCCGTCCTTCGGCAGCTCCGCGTCGCTCGCGCCGCACGATTGCGCGAGCACCGTCACGAGGAGCCCGCAAAGGGTCCATCCGAAGGCTCGCGAGAGCGAGAAGCGTTTCATGCAAAAGGTCGAAGTAAAGCTGCCCGTCGAGTCTAGCAGTCGCCGCGCTCGTTCGCACGAGGGCGACGGGAATCACCCGATAGCCCCGTCACGAGCAGCTCACGATCGGCACCCGAGCTCGGCCCACGAGAAACCGACGGGACCGGCTTCGACAGGCTCGAGCTTTCGAGAGTGCGGCGCGACAGCGCCACGAACGAGCGTCACCTCAAGGCGACGTTCTGAATCACCGCGTTGTTCGCGTCGTCGTAGACGCGGACGGCGAGGAGCGCCGGGCCCGCCGCCGAAAGCACCGTTGCGTCGAAGTCGATCTCTTCGCGCGATTCGTCGAAGATGCCGTCGGCGGGGAAGAACGGCAGCCAGTCGTCGCTACCGGCGAGCGCGGCTTCGATGCGCTGGATGGGACCGACACCGTCGATCGCGAGACCCTGCACGCGACGTCCCTGCGAGCGCAGCCCGTCGATCCGTGGGGGCGTGATGTCCACGAGGACGACGCCGCTCTCGGCTTCGTCGCGCGTCACGCGATCGGGCGGATTGGCGAGCTCGTCGGTCGCGGTCACGCGCACGCGATAGCGCCCCTCCGGCAAGTTCGAGGTGTCCCAGTCGTACGTTTCCTTCGTAACCACCTCGTGAGATCGACTGAGCTCGTACCAGACGTTCGTGCCCACCAGCCGATACTTGAGCCGGTAGCGCATGTCGTCCTTGTCCGGATTGTCGATCTTCCACGTGATCGCGAGCTTCGGCTCCGGCTTCTTCGAGACCGGGCCGCCCGAGGCCTTGAGCCCGTCCTCGCTCGTGCGGGCGCGCGCGCTCACGTCGCTCACGACGGCGCGAAGATTGTCGGTCACGAACGCGACCTCGAACGACGATAGCTCGGCCGCCTTGTCCTTCGCGAAGCGCGCGCGCACTTGGAGGTAGCGCGCCGCGGGGCTGTCCACGAGCCGCGGCTCCGAGCCCTCCCGGCTCCAGGCGCTCCACGTGTCGTCCGGCTCCTTCGTGTTGCCGGTGCGCGTCGAGACGTCGAGCGGACCCGTCGATTCCCAGCTCATGCGGCCGAAACGCGCGCGCAGCCCGGCGTCGAGCACCTTGCTCGTCCACACGGCGTCGGGGCCGCCGACGCCACGAACGGGATGCACGACGGCGGGATCGCTGCCGGCGACGAGCTGCTGCGGCCCGCTCAGGACGAGCGCCCCAATCTGCCGCTCGTCGACGTCGGCGACGAGCGCGACGCGATGCGCCTCGTCGACCGAGTAGACGCGGCCCTCGACCCCGGTGCCGACGTACGGTCGTCCGTCGTCGCCGAGCGTGAGACTCGTGAAATGCTCGTCGTCGGAATCGTAGAGGCGTTCGGGGCGGCCGTCCGTGCCGAAGCGATAGAGCGTCCCCTTGCCCTTGGCCTTCGATGCGGCCGGCGACGGCCCGGCCGGCGCTTCGCCGCTCTTACCGGGTCGGGCCGGAACGTTGAAGCCGGTCTTGAGCTCGTTCGCGATGGCGAAGACGTCGCCCTTGGGAGCGACGGCGATGGCGCGCACCTCCGTCTTCGCGAAGTCGTAGAGGACGGTCGCGCGACCGGGACCCGTGATCTTGTAGAGCTTCGCGTTGTCGCTCGCGCCTGCGTAGACCGTGCCGTCCGGCCCGACGGCGACGCTCATCAGGTGAGCTTCTTCGGCGTCGAAGTGGACTTGTGCGCGCCCGTCGGCGCTCACGCGGAAGAGTTTGCCCTCGGGTCCCGTAGCTGCGTAGAGCGCGTTTTGTTTCGCGTCGTAGGCGAGGCCGAAAATGTGCTGCGCGCCCTTCAGCGTGACGACTTCGGCGAGCTTGCCGCGATCCCACTTCATGAGCTTGCCCTCGGGCAGCGTCCCGACGGCAACGGCACCGCCCCACGCGACCGAGAGCGACGTTACGGCGAGCGCCTTCGTTTCGGCGAGCACGCTGACGGCTCCGCCCTGGACCTTCAGGAGCTTGCCCTCGTTGCCCGTGCCGAGCAGGACCGAGCCGTCCTTCTGGGGAAGCGCGCTCCAAATGGATTGGACTTCCGTCGCCGGAATCGAACCGAGGTTGTATCCCGCACGCACGCGGCCTCCGGAGTCGACCGCTACTCCCTTGAGATCGCCGCCTTTGAAATCCGCTTCCTTGTCGAGCGTGAAGCGGCGCGTCCCTACGGCGACCGCGGAACCCGCGATCGCGACGATGGAAAGAGACGTAAGGGTCGAAAGCAGCAAGCGTCGCAGCATGAGTCCTCGAAACACGGAGAGATCCCGAACCATTGCTATCGCACCACCGGCCGTACCACGACCGATACCTTATCCTTACCCACGAGGTACTGGTCGATGGGAAATACCTCGCGGACGTTCGTGGCGTAGGCGTCCGGCGCAATCGAGCTCGTCGTCGGCCTGAGCGCGTCGACGGCCCCGAGCGGGAGGTTTTCGGCCACGCGGCCCCGGTGGGTCACCGTGGCGTCGCCGGCCGAGTACGAGACGACGATCGAACGCGGGGGGAACACCGGATCCTCGAGATTTTTTACGAGCTCGGCGAGGGTGTTCGGCGCCGCCTTGTCGCGGTCCTCGGCGTAGCCCGGGTTGATCTCGAGCGTCACCGTCTTACCGGCGAGGCGCGCGGGCAGCGGCACGCTCAGCGTCTTCGTGATCTCGCGCCCCACGAACGGAACGAGGGTGACGCGAACCCGCGCGGGCTGGCCGGCGTCGATCTCGGGGTCGAGTAGCTCGGCTCCGCGCAATCGCAGGATCTCTCGCGCGTAGCGGAGCTCGAGCTCTACCGTCGCGCGCTGGATGCGCGCCGGTTGCCAGGGGTTGTTGAGCACGCTGCCGACGGCGCGCACGAGGTTCGAGCGAGCGAACTCGCCGGCGTCGGGCGTGCCGCCGACGGCGACTCCGTAGTCTTCGAGCTCGACCGCGCCGTAACCCTGGATTTCGAGCTTGCTCTTGGCGCTCCAGGTCACGTCCTGGTGCTCGCTCGCCACGGTTTGGAGGCCGCTGCCGATCGCGACGGAAAGGAACGTCGGCGTCATGAATTTTTCGTGCGCGACCTCGAAGTTCCAGGTTGAGACGGGAACGCCCGGAACGCCCTTGATGGTCACGGTGACCGGGACGATGGGCGCGGACGCCGAGTGAGAGCAGACGATCGACGCCACACGGTCGTTGACGAGCGCGCCGACGGGACGCACCGGCATGCCGAGCTTGAACGAGCGCTGCTCGCTCGCGAGAAACCACGCGACCCGCCCCACGGCGGTCGGCAGCGCGGTCACGCCCGCTTCCATCATCGGGTGGCCGAACGCGACGAGCCGATCGCCTTCCACGCGCGTGACGGTTCCGAGGCCCATCGCGCTCATGTCGCCGCGAATCAACTGCACGCCGATCGCGCCGCCGTCTTCGTAGCGCATCGGAGCGGCGGGGTCGATTTTGTCGCCTCCCCCGCCCGCTTGCATGGGCTCGAGGCCGAGGGGCGCGAGCATGTCGCTCGCGAGCCGGATCGCTCCGGGCGTAATGCCGCCCATGAGCAAGGGCGTCGCGACGGGCGCGACCGCCGTCATCGAGCGCTCGCTCTGCGTCGACGCAAGCTTTACCTCCCGGGCGTGCTCGAACACGTCGTATCGGCCGAGCTCGCCGCGGAAGCGCTTGCCGCCCGAGCGCCTCGCGCCACCGGGGCTCGCCGCCGACTTCGGGCCGGGCACGAG
>DASUTR010001016.1:0-2870 GCA_036374535.1 Polyangiaceae bacterium | reverse complement strand
GGTGAACTACCCGGCGAGCCGCTTCTGGCACCTCGTCTACAACACCTCGTCCGCCGACATGGCGACGGCGCTTTCCCTCAGCCGTTCGCGCCACGCAGGGTGGGTCTACGTGACGGACGATCTCATGACGAACGGCTTCGTGAATCCCTGGGATACGCTCGCTACCTATTGGTCGTCGGAAGTCGCGAACGTCGCGGCAGCCGCAGGTTGCGCCGGCGGTGGGAACTTGATCCAGAACTGCGATTTTGCGAGCGGCATGACGAGCTGGTCGTGCGACTTCGGCGGCGGTTCGGCGGGCACGTGCAGCGTGGTGAGCGGACAGCTCCAAACCGTCATCACGAATCCCGGCACGGCGACGTATCACGTGCAGCCGAAGCAGGTGAACCTAGCGCTCACGCAGAACCGCACTTACACGGTGAGCTTCGACGCGCGCGCCTCCGTCGCTCGGCCCATGACGATCAGCGTCTCGATGAATCACACGCCGTGGAGCAGCTACTCGAGCGTGCGGACGTTCAACCTCACGACGAGCATGGCGACGTACAGCTTCACGTTCACGATGACTCAGCCCGCTGACGCCAACGTCAAGCTCGAGTTCGGCTTCGGCGCGAACGGGAGCAACACCGTTTACGTCGATAACGTCGCGATCCGCTGACGGGGCTCACGCTCCCGGCGCACTCAACGATCCGAACGGCCGTTGGGCACGCTCCGCAGTCTCGAACGGCGGCGGAGGTGCCCGCGTGCCGCTCGGACCACCCCGATGACGTGTTCGTAGAAAAAGTTCCTCCCCCCCGACGAGTCTTTCGCTCCGGTCCGCTCTTACCTTCCGAGCACCGCGTCACGGCGACGCGGCGGAGCTCGAACCAATGAAAACCGGAGGAACTTCGAATGATACTCGCAGGCAAGATCGCGATCGTGTACGGCGGCGGGGGGGTCATCGGCGGGGAAATCGCGCGGACGTTCGCGCGGGAGGGGGCGCGGGTGCACGTTGCGGGACCGACGGCGGAAAAGCTCGAGAAGGTCGTCACGGCGATCCGGACGGCCGGCGGGAACGCGCACGCGGCGGTGCTCGACGTGCTCGACGCCGCGGCTACGGCGCGCCACGCCGAAGCGGTGGCGCGGGAGTGGGGGCGCGTGGACGTGGCGCTCAGCGCCGTGGGGTTCATGCACGTCCAGGGGAAGCCGCTCCTCGAGCTCTCGCTCGAGGAGTACGAGAAGCCCGTGGCCGAGTTCGGACGCGCGCAGTTCTCCGTCGCGAAGGCCGTCGCCCCGCACATGGCGAAGCAAGGCTCGGGAGCACTCTTGTTCATTTCCACGCCAGGGTCCGTGCGCGCCTACCAAGGCGTGCTCGGGTTCGCGACGGCGTGCGCGGCGTTGGAGGGGTTCACGCGGCAGCTCGCGGGAGAGCTCGGCCCGTCCGGGGTGCGCGTCGTGTGCCTGCGCCCGGATGCGATTCCGGAGACGGTGCGTCGCGGTTCGTACGCGCGTCGGGTCTTCGCGCCAGCGGCTGAACGCGCCGGGCTCACGCTCGAAGCGATGATGGCGACGGTCCCAGAGGGAAACCTCTTGAAGCGGGAGATCCGGCTCTCGGACGTCGCAGAGGCGGCCGCGTTCGCCGCTTCCGATCGCGGCGGGGCGCTCACCGCCACGACCTTGAATCTGTCGAACGGCTCGGTCGTCGGATGAGCATTGCCGGGCGAGCGACTTCTCCGTGCGAGCACCGGCGCCGTTAGGGCTGCGTCAGGGGCAGACCCGTTCGGGCGAGCACCGCATCCCCGAGGAAGGCGGTGATTGCCGTGACGCGATCACCTCGGACCTCGAGGACGTTGAGCGCGGAGAGGGGAAACCCTCGTTTCTCCTCGTTCCACATGTAGCAAGCGAGCGCGGGCGCACCGTTCGAGCTCGCGAGCACGAACCGCCACCGCCGCTGGAACACCTGCTCCGTGAGGAAGACACGGATCGCGGCGGCGCCCTCGAACCATTGCGGCAGGGGTGGCATCGTGAAGACGGCGTCCTCCGCCAGCATGCCCACGATCGCGTCGATGTCGGAGCGGTGCCACGCGGCGAGGAACCGCTCGACGAACGCCCGCAGCGAGGGGTCGTCGAGCGGGCGTCTCGGCGCGGCGGCGCCGGTCGCCGGAAACCGCGCTTCGAGCGACTGCCGAGCGCGGACGAGAGCGCTGTTCACCGACGTGACGCTCGTATCGAGCGCGGCGGCCGCTTCCTCCGCGGTAAAGCCGAGCACGTCGCGCACGAGGAGGACGGCGCGCTGGTTCGGAGACAGATGCTGCAAGGCCGCGACGAACGCGAGCCCGACGCTCTCGCTCAGCGTGTAGCGCGCTTCGGGCGACGCGTTTCCCGCGCCCGGCTCGAACGCGGGCGCCGGATACGGCTCGAGCCACGGCGCGTCGAGCGCCGGGCCCACGACGGGGATCGCCGGATCCGCGGGCGGACCCTGCTCCACGGACACGACACGCTGCGGCCTTCGCTCGGCGATGCGAAGCGCGGCGTGGGTTGCCACGGTGTACAGCCAGGAGCGGAGCGCGCTCCGGCCCTCGAAGCCGGCGAGCCCCTGCCAGGCGCTGAAGAGCGCGTCCTGCACGGCGTCGTCGGCGTCCTGGAGCGAGCCGAGCAGGCGATAGCAGTGAGCGTGCAGCGCCGATCGGTGTGGAGCGACGAGCCGATCGAACGCGTTGCGATCGCCGGCGCGAGCGGCCGTGAGCTCTGCTGCTTCCGTCGACGACACGGTCAGCGGAGTGTGGACGGCTTCCGCGCGGAAGGCGAGCCGCAGTCCCGCTGCGTTATGCGAGCACCGCTTCGAGCTGGCCGCCCGTACCCTCGCCGAAATCCTCGACCGTGGTGCCGGTGTCCTG
>DASUTR010001015.1:0-3684 GCA_036374535.1 Polyangiaceae bacterium | reverse complement strand
GTCCGTCGAGCGCCGAGAACGAACGGGCGAGCGCGGGGAGCGAACCAGCGCGCGTGGACAGCGAACGAACGGGCGAGGTGAACGGCCGGACTTTCGCGGGGAACGAACCGCCGGGCGTGGAGAGCGAACGGGCACGCGTGGAGAGCGAGCCGGCACGCGTGGGGTGCGAGCTAGCGGACGCGGTGAGCGAGCGTTCGGGGGCCGTCGCGGAACATGATGCTCACCTTCGAGTCTTCACGCACGACCTCGACGTAGCCCTCGCCGAACTTCGGGTGCAAAACGAGCTCCCCGAGCTCGAAGGTGCGGTCCATTGCGTAGCGCGTGAACATGTCGGGCGTCTTCCCGAGCGCGCGTTGTGCCCACGCGTTGTAGCGCTCTTGCTCGGCTTGGGCTTTCGCGGCAGCGCGCACGCCGGCGGGGGCCGGCCGCTTGCTCTCGCGGGCGACCGGTTCGCCGCCGCGACGTACGACGACGGACGGCCCGTTGTCGCGTCCGCTGCGCGGCGCGCGGTAGTCGTGCTCGCGATTGCAGGTAAGGCAGATGACGCGCTTCGGCGTGCCCCGCACCATCGCGACGATACGGTGCCCGAGATCCATGCGGCACCACGTACACCAGGCGTCGATCTCGCTGCCGGCTCCCATCGGTTTCATCGGCGCCCTTCGCTTTCGTCTTCGGGGGCGGCGGGGGTCGGGGACGAGGGTGCGGGGGGCGGGGTGCTCTTTTTCACGCTGACCTTGTGGCGCACTTCGGGCGACGCGCGGTCGCCGGTGTCGTTCGGGACGAAGCGCACCGAAGTTCTAATCTCGAATGAAACGGCCGTGAGAGCTCGCGTGAGCTCGTCGGCGAAGTTCGTGCGCTCGAGGACGTCGCGCACCTCGCGCGCGACCACGCGGTAGATACCGGATTTCGTCTCGTCGAGCTGGGCGAGTACGGCGCCGAGCGCCTCCTTCGGCAGCTTCAAGTCGCCGACGACTTTGCGGACGTTCTCGGGCCCCTCGCTGAGCTTCTCGATGCCAGCTTCGATGATGCGCTTGATGATCTCGGGCACGATGCGCTCGAGCGGCCGGCGCTCGCTTTCGGCCCCTTCTGGGCCGTGTTCCGGCTCGTTCTCGGTTTTCATGAGGCGGTGGAAGACAAGACTGACAGGGGGAGAGACGCAGCGCTACCGCTCCTCTTTCGAGTCGTCAAACTCGACCCCGCCGCCGCTCCTTCTCGGCTCGGAACCGCGCCCGCCGAGACGCGGCGCGACGGCGTCGGGTAGAATGCGGGCGTGACGGCAATCGACTACAAGGCGCGCCGCGAGCGCGCTCTCGACGCTGTGCGCCCCGGAGCCATCGTGCTCTTCTCCGCTCCGTTCGCGTTGCGCAACAACGACGTCGAACACGAATGGCGCCAGCACTCCGACTTCTATTTCCTGACGGGCTTCGACGAGCCTGACAGCGTCGCCGTGATCCGCGGCGGGCCGGAGCCGCGCTTCGTCCTGTTCGTACGGCCTCGCGATCCCGAACGCGAGGTGTGGGACGGCCCGCGTGCCGGTGTGGAGGGCGCGGTATCGGCGTTCGGAGCGGACGAAGCGTTTCCCATCGCGGAGCTCGCGGCGAAGCTTCCCGCTTTGCTCGAGAACCTGGACACCGTGTGTTACGAGCTCGGCCAAGAGCGCGAAAACGACGACAAGATGCTCGCGGCGATCGACCATCTCCGGCGTCGCGCGCGTCGCGGCGTCGGTTACCCGCGCGCCATCGTCGACCCGGCGAGCGTGCTCCACGAGCTCCGGATCAAGAAGGGTCCCGAGGAGCTCACGCTGATGCGTCGCGCCGCGGAAATTACCGAGCAGGGGCACCGCGAAGTGATGGCGGGCGCCAAGCCCGGCATGTACGAGTACGAAGCCGAAGCCCTGCTCCGGTCTGCGTTTCGGCGTAACGGTTCGGAGCGGCACGCGTACCCGCCGATCGTCGCTTCCGGCGCGAACGCGACCATCCTCCATTACCGGAAAAACGATCGTCGCATGCTCGACGGTGACCTCCTGCTCGTGGACGCTGGGTCGGAGTACGGCTACTACGCGAGCGACGTGACGCGCACCTTTCCCGTGAACGGCAGGTTCACCGAGGCCCAGCGCGCGGTGTACGAGATCGTGCTCGCCGCGGAGCTCGACGCCATCCGCGCGTCGCGGGTGGGAGCGACCGTCGACGACGTGCACCGTGTCGCCGTGCGTACGGTCACGCAGGGCCTCATCGATCTCGGAATCGTGCAGGGCCCACTCGACAAGGCGCTCGAGGAAGAGCGCTACAAGCCCTGGTTCATGCACCGAACGAGCCACTGGCTCGGTATGGACGTGCACGACGTGGGCGGCTACCACGTGCGAGGCGTGCCTCGACCGCTCGAGCCCGGCATGGTGCTCACCGTCGAACCGGGTCTCTACTTTTCCGGCGGGGACGAGCGCGTGCCGAAGGATTTTCGCGGTATCGGCGTGCGCATCGAGGACGACGTGGTGGTGACGGACTCGGCCCCGCTGGTCCTCACCGAGTCGATCCCGAAGCGCATCGACGACGTCGAACGAGCATGCGCGGCGTAGCGTTCTCGTTCGTCGCGCTCGGCACGGCGCTCACCGCCCCGGCTCGCGCCGAGCCCACGTCGCCGTCGTCGGGTCTCGATTTGTCCTCCGGCGTCGCAAAGACACGGGCGCCGATCGACGGCACGTACGTGCACGGCTTCGGCGAGCTCATGCTCGGCAAGGGCCTGCGTCTGAACAACCCGTTTCGCCTCGCGACGCCCACGGGCGACGAGCCCGACGGTCTGTCGTTGACTGCGACGTACCTCGACTTGGGCGTCGGGGCTGCGTTCGGGCCGCCGTCGGGGCTTCAGCACGGCGGGGAGGTTTCGTTGTCGATCGCGACCGACGGGATCGCTCAGCAAGTCATGAGCCTCTCGTACGTCGCGCTCTACCCGCTCACGCCGCAGGCGCTGCTCCGCGGTCGCGGCGGCCTGCCCGTCGTCTTCGGTCCCGATTCGAACGTCGGTATGGAGCTTGCCGCGGGCGCGGCCTGGCTCTTCACCGGAGGGCTCGGCCTGAGCGTCGAGCTCGTGGGGAGCCTATTTTACGGCGCCGCGACGCAGGAGAAATCCGCGACGACGGTCCCCGTCATTTCGCTCGAAATCGGAGCATGGTTCGATCACGAGGTGCTGCCATGAGCGGACGACGACCTCTTCGGAGCGGCGGGGTGCGGCTCACGCTCGCCGCCCTTTTCCTGCTTTGCGCGGCTCCCACCCCCGGCGACATCGGCGGCTGCGGGCAGCGCGCTCAGCCGCTCGGTTCGGAGCCGTTCTACGAGCGCAAGAGCGCGATCGACTGCCAGAAGTGCAAGGAGTGCGATTTTTCCACCGAGTTCTGCGACGACGCGTGCCATCCGGGCGACACGCCGCGAGAGGATTTTCCCGAAGGCTGCGAGCCGATCGTCCACGACGGCGAGGTGTGCCTGAACGCGCTCGAAGCGACGGGATGCGACGACTACGAAGCGTACGTGAAAGACGAGGGCAGGGAGGCCCCGAACGAATGCCGCTTCTGCCCCTGAAGGCTCCCTGCGCCCGTCGCTGCGTCTGCCTTGCGGCCGCGCTTGCCGTGATCGGCTGTTCGGTTGGCAATCAGCTCGTCGCGGGACGGACCGAATACGAGCTCTATCGAAACAC
>DASUTR010001014.1:0-21474 GCA_036374535.1 Polyangiaceae bacterium | reverse complement strand
GCCAGCCTCTGTGCCGCTACTTCCGGCCATCCCACCCGTCCCAGCGCCGCCAACGCCCCCCGAACCCGCAACGCCGCTGCTTCCGGCAACGCCACTGCTTCCACCGATGCCGCCGTTTCCCGCAACGCCGCCCCTCCCGCCAACTCCGCCGCTTCCGGCAACGCCACCGGTTCCCGCGTTCCCGCCTCCTGACCTTCCGGCTGCACCGCCCATGCCTGCTCCGCCGCCCATGCCGCCGCTACCGCCCACGACCGCTCCCGAGAGCGTGCCAGAGATCCCGTAGAAACCGAGCGATGAGTAGTTCGAAAATCCGTTGCCCGGCGTGCCTTCGGCGCCGCCCTTGATGACGAGATCGTACCTGCCCGCCGGCACGTTCAGATCGAACTTGGCCGTGCGAGCGTTCCGATCGTTGCTTTGCGCGAGCACCATACCGGCGGAGCTTCGGATCTCGGCGTCGACGTCCAGGTAGCCTCCCGCGACGTTCTCGAGCCGATCGACGGTGAGCGTCGCGCGTCCTCCCGCAGGACCGACCTCGAACGTGAAGGTGTCCGTGTCCGTGTTGGTGGCGATCTGCCCTCGATTGTCGTCAGAGGACACGACCGCGCCCGTTCGCACGGCTAAGGGTTTCGACGTCGGAATGTCATCCGGCCTGTAAGGAGCTTTCCTCGAGAGAATCGCGAGATCGTCTTCGGTGTTGTTCGCGGACGCGTACTCGCCTCGGCTCCACTGGAACAAGATTTGGTTTCCCCAACTCTGCTTCGGCGTGCTCTGGCCCATGATGGGACACCACCGGTAGGTGCTGAACCCTTCGAAGTACTCCTCGCCTTGGGTACCATCGTGGTCCATGCCCATGAGGTGACCGAGCTCGTGCGACGTCGAGAGTCCCTGATAGTGGCCGTCGCCCTTGTTGAAAATATCGCAGCACCTGGTGGTGCCGAAGGCGTTGACCACGCACTCGGAGCGCCCCTCTTCGTCGTGCATGCATGCTTTCCCTGAATTCCGCAGCTCCGTAGCCTCGTATACGTCTTCGTCCGTGGTCACGTTGATGTCGAACGCAGAGAATGCCGCCGCGACGATCTGCCATGCTTCCCACAGCTCCGCCGCGGGGAGGCTCAGGACCGAGAGCTCCAGGTACAGCACCTTCGTGGCGCCGGGCTTGCTCTGCAGCTTGTTCGTATCCGTCCCGCTAGGGTAGGCGCCCACGTGAGGCGGGTTGCCCGTGGGCGTTGCCGCGGAGACCTCGAGGACGGGAGACGGAACCTCTTCCGCCGGGGGTTCGTGGCAGACCGGAAGTATTTTCGTCAGCGGAACGCTCGCGACGACCAACTCGCCTTGCGCGGACGTCGTGTACTCGTAGGCGAGATTTCTGTCCGGCAGCATGAGCCAGCCGTAGATCTCCGTGCTGTCGCCCTTCAGCAAGAAGGACCCGCCTTCGGACCCCGGCACGGTACCGGTTGCAGCGAGGTACTCCCCGTCGAACTCGTAGTCGCTCGGGGTCACCGCGATGCGCTCTCCGCTGACCGTGGTGAACGCGAGAGGGCTACGCAGCGATGAAGGAATGCCGGCTCGCGCTGCCGACTCGACGATCGAGGCTGGTGTCCTCGCGTCCGTCGCACCGACGGCAATCGTTCGCTCATCGGCCGTGTTGTCCGAGCAGCCGAGGGTGAAGCCAGCGAGCGCTTGAAGGAGTCCTACGGATGAAGCGAGACGCGTGGTCATTCGACCTCGTTGGCAGTGGATTTTTTCGATACGAACGCCCCTCGACGGCACCGCACGGACAGGATCGGCCTCGACTATCGCATTGCCGCCGCGGAAGCGCCAGCGAACCGGCGCCGAAGGTGAACTTGCATCCGTATAATGGGCGGAAGCCAAGACGTTGCGCGCGGCGCTGACGAGGCCAATGGATGTCCCAACGGTTGCAGTTCCGATGTCGGCACGATCGCAACGCCGACGGCGATTCGCATGCCATGCAGTCCGCGCGGTCTCGGTCCTGCTTCTCGCCGTCGCATGCCGAAGCGAGGACGTGACGGCGACGACGAGCGCGCCTGTCGCACCGCCCGGCTCCGCTTCCGTTGCCGCGCCACGTCCTTCGGCTTCCGCGACGATTTCGGAGCGCGAGCTGTTCGACCTCAAATACTCGCGTCAGACGACGCGGGCCCCGCCGTCGACCCTGCTCGCCGCCGTCCGCGTCCGAAGTCTCGCCGTGGGCAACGGCTGGGGATGCGCCGCACTCAGCGTCTCGATGAGCGAGAACGTGATGCAGTGTTGGGCATTGGGCGCGGGCGCGAACGCACGACGAGACGCCCAGACTGCGAAATCGCTCGACGCTGAGGTGGTGCCGTGGCTACCGCCAAGCTCGTTTGCGGCGGGAGACCGCCTGTGTACCCGCGACGACGGTCACGACCGCTGTTGGCCCGCGCGGGAGTTTCTCAGCGTGCGCCCAGCGGGCTTGCCCGATGTTTGGACGTGGCCCGCATGGAAATCGTTGGCCGTCACGCCGTCCGTCGGCGACGTTTCCGCGGATTTCTACCGGTGTTCGTTCGGAAACCGCGCAGAGTGTTCGGGGCGCAGTCGCGACGGCTTCTTCGGATCCGGCGCCGCTTGCAACGACGAAACGAAGCGGGCATGGCACGGCGAACATGGCCCCGTCGACGCGTCCGGGGCCGGGTGCGCGGATGCACCGAGCCCCGTGCCTGGACTGGCCCGAATTCGCGCGATTTCGAGCTGGTCGGCGGGGCCACGCGGCCTGTGCGCCACCGACTTGGAGGGGGCTTCGCGTTGCGTGGGAGCGATCCCGCGGCCTCCGCCGGGGACCAAGGAGATTGCCGCTGGTAGCGGCGATGAACCGAATGCCTGCGGAGTCTTGGACGAGGGTGTCGTCTGTTGGGGCGGGAGGTACTCGCCGGCGTCATCCCCGAGCCGCTTCGTGCGGATTGCCTTCGAGCAATCCGCTCCATCCGGTGCACCCGTGGTGGACCATGCGGGGCGCTCGGACGAGGGCTGTCAGGTTCACCGTCCCTGTCTGCGCCCCTTCACGTCGCTCTCGGCGTGCCGCGCGGGCGACCAAGCGCCAGCGTTGTCGGACGTGGTCCGTGAAGGAGACGGCCCTCGGGGCGAGAGGGTCCGCGTAACGGGCGAGCTGTTCGTGGGCTCCGGGAGCAGCACGATGGCGGGGTGCGGCTGGTTGGACGCCCGCGACGCGGCGCCGCCTTGCTGCAACAGTTCTTACTACCCGCTCGTCGTCACGGAGGGCGGTCGCTCGCTTCGCCTCGACGGCTTCGACTGTCACGGCGACGAATCGCGCGCGTGCTGCAATCTCGCTGCATCCGGCGAGCGCGTGATCGCTACGGGGACCCTCGAGCACGACAGGCTGACACCGCCCGGCTGGGTGCTCCGCCGCCCGGACCTCTGCGCCGCCTCGGAATGATCCGTTCGGCGCCGCCCGGCGCGTCGGCGAAAGCGACTGCGCCGGGCGGTCTCGATCCTTACGGCTGAGCGCTGAACAACCACTGCTGGGACGCGGAGGGCCCGAACCAGCCGGAGGTGCACGCCGAGAGCGTGAGCTGTCCCGCGCTCGGTGAGGTCCAACATTGGCCGTTCTGGACGCTCTTCAGCTGAAACGACGCGTTGAAGTCCCACTTCTGCCAGGGATCGGCCGAGTTGCAGGGCATGACCTTCGGAACCAGCTGGCCCGCGGCGTTCGTGACGGTGCCGACGCAGCTTCCGCTCATGACGAGTTGTCGGGTCGCAGCGTCGTACTTGGTCCACGCGCGACGCAAGTCGCCGTTCGCGACGAAGATGATGTTGTTGTTTGCGTCGACCGCCAGATCGAAGCTTCGATTGTTGGAGGGGCTCAGGAAGAGTCCCCCGATCGTGTCCAGCAAGGCCTTGTTGATGACGTCGCTCCGCATCGTGCCGCCGTCCGGTCCCGAATGGATGCCGAGGACGTAACGCATGCCGTTGAGGGTCAAGAGCTGATCGGGGCCGCCCGAATCGCCGCACACGACGCTTTGCCCGGCCGAGTTCGAGTTCGTGTAGCTGTACGATGCCGACTGACCGCCAAAATATTCGCTCGAAGAAACAACGGGGAACGCTCCG
Organism: Polyangiaceae bacterium; assembly: GCA_036374535.1. Classification (GTDB taxonomy): domain Bacteria; phylum Myxococcota_A; class Polyangia; order Polyangiales; family Polyangiaceae; genus PMG-095. The sequence continues at coordinate 17,376 of DASUTR010001014.1, read as the reverse complement.
CCCGAACGCGCGATACCGGCGCCGACCGAAGTGTTGTTCGTGCTGCACGACGGATCGTTGGGATTGATTCCGTACCCGAAAGCCGTGAGCGATTTTCCGACGAGCGACGACGATTTGCCGACGAAGAGCCCGAGCCGCCTCGACGCAATCGCGCTCCAGTCGACGAGCAGCGTGACGATCGCCGTATCGCCCGCGAGGCCGCCGAGGTCGGTGACGGAGACCGGTGTCACGGCAGCGGCGGGCGGGTTCGGTGCCGCCGGCCCCGGGTTCGTCGACGGAATCAGCCGCAGCTGGTTCGGGCTCGCGAGGGGTCCCCAAATGCCGCCGTCGGTGGTCACGCAGTGGCGAGCCGTCAGCACCCAGGTGACGACCCCCACGGTCGAAAACGGAGGCGCGTAGCTGCGAATGACGACGCCGCTGCACGGCCGCGGATACCACGTGAACGACGGGAGTTTGGGGTGATAGATGGCGACCAAGCCCGAGTCTTGGACCTGCGCCGCGCTCAAAACGCTGCCGTTTACGATGGCGCTCGACTCCGTGTCGAGCATTGCGTCGACCTCGTCGCCTTCCATCGCTCCACCGCACGCCACTCCGAGCATTCCGACTCCAGCCGCAAGCATCATGGTCCTCATGCGCGTCACCTCGGGGCGCGAGAGAGCAACCGGCGTTCCAGCGCTCAGGCCGCTCCTCGGCGCCGCGGGACGCGTTCGTGGCACAACCTGCGCCCACTCACGGCGCAAGTCGAGATCCTCCAAAGGCGCAGGGTGCGCCAGCCGACGGGAAGGCGACGCCATCGCGTCGTTCCCGATGAACGCGCATCACGCTCGCTTCGATCGGAGTCGCACGGCAACTGCGAACGCAAGGAGCCAGGCAGCGCCGAACGCGCGCGGGCGAGCTCGCGATACGTCGCAACCGCCGCCGCCCGAGCCGTGTTCCGCGCGTCGGGTCGGCTTCGTTCCGACGTTATTGGTAGCGGACGACACCGGTGCGGTCTTGGAAGGTGCCGGCAGCGAGGAGGAGAGCGCTCCGGGAAAGTCGGGGTGAGCGAGCAATCCCCGCGGGCACGTCGTAGGAACTCGAATCGAGGCGTGCGGAGGGTCACTCTTGCTGCCTACGACGCGCGGTTTGACCGTGAGGGTGTGGTCACCCGGCGGGACGGAGCGCAGTCTGCCGCATGAATCGACGCCCCAACCGCCGTTGCTCGTTCTCCCGCGAGTCACGCATTCGCTGACGACGGTAATCGTAGGAAGGCTCGAAAAGGGACCAGGGTCGAACTGGTAGGGCCGGCCATCGATGGTCACCTCCGTGTCGATGAGATGGTGCGACGTGGCGGCTGCATCGGGCTCGTAATACTCGACCCGCACGAAGCCGCCTTCGTTCCACGTGCCGGGATACCTCGTCCCGACCTCGATCGTCGCGAGCTCCGGCGGCCGAAACTCCTGCGTGGCGCTGGGCCCGACCTTGAACGAGTACGTGGCAGGTGATGGCTTCTCACGCGAACGTTCGCAGCGGGACTCGTACGAGAGCAACAAGTCCGTCCCGTTCGCGACGGGCGTATCGGGCGCGAACACCCGGTCACGCCCGATGGTACGGATGCTCGCGGGGACGCGCTTCCCGTCTTTCCTGCGAAGCTCGAGTTTTCCCGGGTCGCCTCCGGTGAGGACCTTGAAGTAGACGAGGTTCCCGGGGATCTCCTGTTGATCGCCGAACGTCCTCACCGAGGGTTCGGCGCAGATCATCGAACACGGAAAAGCGCGCCCGCTCATGAGAAAGAGGCTCGACCCGACCCAGAAGGCGCCCACGCGTTGCATCATGGCTCGTTTACGCCGAGAGCACGGATTCGATCGCGACGGGGATCAGCGCAAATAGCTCGAGAGGGCCGCGTACCAGGTTTCGCCCATCCGCGCGTAGCCCGCCTCGTTCGGGTGCAGGGTATCGGCGAGGAGCGTATTCTTGTAGTCCGCGTTGCGCGTGAACGCGCCGTACATGTCGACCAAAACGACGTGTCGACCGCGACTCGTTTGCGACGTAACGAGCGCCGGCATGGCAGCGTTGTACGTTTGGACCCTCTGATTGAGCGAATCGGTGCGACTCGGCACGATCTGCGCGAGGATCACGAGCACGTTGGCGTTCCGGGTAAAGATGCTGTCGAGCAGCGCGCCGAGCCGTGTCGGGGCGTTCGCGACGTCGATGTTGCCGTTCAGATCGTTCGTGCCGATCATCAACGTGATGATGTGCGGCGTGTAGTTTTGCAGGCTCGGCTGCACGAATTGGGCGATGCCGTTGCTCCCGCCGCCGCCGGAAATCGTGTAGCCGCCGTGACCTTCGTGGTTTCTCGGGAACGTGACGCCGTCGACCGACGGCACGGAGTAGTCGTTCGCCGAGCCGACGAACGTGATCTCGCGGTCCGCTTGGAGCGCCAGACGGAAGAGGGGCGCTCGGTAGCCCCCGGCGACGTTGTATCCTTGAGTGATGGAGTCACCGAACGGCATGATCTTGCACGCTCCGGTGGGAGGACACGGCTGATACGCCGCCCCACCACCGGCGCCGCTCGCTCCGGCAGCCCCGCCGCGCCCACCGGCACCGCCACGCCCGCCCGCACCGCCGGCTCCTCCCGGCTGACCCGCACTTCCACCGCTTCCTGCTGCGCCACCCTCACCGCCCGAAACGCCCCCGCCGGTTCCGGCCGCGTTTCCGCCGGCTCCAGCCGCGGCCGCTTCGCCGTTCGTTCCTCCGGCACCACCCGGAGCGCCGGCGCCTGACCCACCCGGAGCCGAGCCACCTTGAGCCGAGCCGCCTTGAGCCGAGCCGCCTTGAGCCGAGCCGCCTTGAGCGGTCCCCCCGGTACCCGAGCCGCCCGAGGTACTTCCGCCGACTCCGGTACCGCCGCTCGAGGCCCCTCCCGTTCCGCTTCGCGCTGCGCCGTCGTCGTTATCACCAGTCGGGGTCGTGTCTTCGGTGCACGCACCGAGCGCAAGCGCCGCAGCGGCGAGCCAGGTGACCCAAACGGCGGTCGCACGGTGACGCAACATGTCTTCCATCATGGGGGGAGCTTTTCAGCGCACGCTAGAAACGCGCAGGCGGTCAGGCAAGAAGATTAGCGTATCAGCATTTCCCGCGACCTCCACGCTCGGTTTCGCTCGGAGAATCGAGCGTCCATTCTTGAACGCAGCGTGGAGCCATCGGGCGCGCAGAAGACGTACTGGCCGTTCCGGGTCCCCATAGAAGAGTGCACGCGGAGCTCGGCGCGCCGCTGACTCATGCCCAGACGCGCTTGGCCGCTCAAGCGCTCTGAAAACCGCGAACCTCAGGCACATCCGCTCGTCCGCTTCCACGGCGTCTTTGCCCCACACTCAGCCTGGCGCAGGAAGGTGGTGCCGGAGGCGTCCACGCCGCCGTCGCGCTGCGCAGCCGGCAGTTCGGGTGGTGGTCCTCGCGAACCACTGAGCCTGCCGGCGAACGGCCTGCCGCCGCCCAAGGTCGAGACGCCCCTGGGTCGGGGGCTGCGGCACGACCGCACACTTCGGAGCCGGCGAGGGCGCAGGGCACCTAGCGGGAATGGGGGGTGGCTACGACTGGGAGTCCTGTCGTCAGAACATGGGCGACGGCATGGATTGGTACGAGGTGTTCGTGCAATGTGATCCAAGCTCTCAGGCACTCTGCTGCACGTGCAACGCAGGCGGTAGGCCCGTGCGCGAGATAGCAACGTCGCGAGAGTGCTCCTCGCAGTCGACTGGGCGGGAGTTCCACGAAGCTTGCGGCTGGAGGTTCTGAACCGGCGGCACATGCTAGGCGGGAGGCCTTCGTCTGTTGAAACTGCTGCGTGTACGGAAACTGTATGGTCGAGAGCTCGCGCTCTGAGTAGAGCCACGCACTGCATTTCGGCGCACGTGCCCAAACGCCGACAGCAGACAGAAGGCAGCGAGCGCGAGCCCTCCCGACGGCATCGAACGCTTCGCTGTCGATGCCAGCGTGCAACCTACGTCGGCACCAGCGTCGCGCGAGGTGTCGCTTACCTCGCCGCTGCACTCGGCGGAGAAGGGGTGCGGTGCCGGCTTGCAGTCATGGGCGCTGATCGCACTTTCCGGCGGGTACACGGCACAAATCGCCTCAGCGTCGTCGGCGGAGAGCCGCCGGCCTTGCGTCGAGCCCTCGTGAGGCGTTGCGAACATCGTCGCGTCTTCGAACGCCGAGTGGGAAATACCGAAGAAATGCCCCGTTTCGTGCTGCAGGGTGGACCCGAGATCGAAGCCAACGGTGGTATCACCGGTCGTGAAGGCGAAATCGGTCGTGTTGATTTCGATGTCGACGTCATAGATTTCGCCCGTATCGACGTCGAACGTTACTGTCGCGAGCCCGAGCACGTCCTCGGCGTAGCGGTAGGGCCAGCCGTCGTCGCGGAACATGACGACGTTGGCGTTTCCGCCGTGCAAGTTGTAGTCGGGCGCAGCACACGTCGCATCCGGCTGTCGCTGGAGGGCGATGGTAGGATGCGCTCCGCCGCAGTCCGCCTGCGTCCACGTGTCGAAAGCGCGTTCGACGAGATCCGCCGCGAGCTCGGGCGAAACGGAACGCGCGCCATCACGCTGAATCGAGTAGCCGATGCAGCGCTCGTTCCATGACAGCGGAAGCACGCAGTCCGGAGACTCTCTCATCGGATCGATCGGCGAACACATGACACTGACGCCGGCGGGGATGCACGCCGCCGTCCTACAGTAGGCGCGAGCGTGTTCTGACCAGGCGAGCGTCGCAAGGAAGACGCCGAGTACGATCCGGAAGACGCCGGACTTCGCGGCACGAGGAGTGCGCGCGCTGTCCGGCGTCCGCAAGCTCACGAGGCGAATACCTCTCGAGCTCAGTTCACTCGATAGATCGAGATCGACGCCGGCGCCGGCCCATGTCCGACGCCCGTCTTCACGACCAAATTGAAGGAAACCGCCACCTTGCCGTCCGGCGGAGTGTAGTAGTAGGAAGCGGAAACGACGCACCTTCTTTGAAGGCTGTAATACGTTCCACCTTCGACGCGGGCACCGCCGAATCTGCGCCAATTGCCGCTGTTGGCCCCGCACCAGCTTCCGAAGCTCCAGATATCCTGTCCTGGCGGAGCCTCGCAAACATAGAGGTCGACCGCAGCCGACGCAACGCTCTCGCCCGCGCGCGCATTGCAGGCGGCATTCGTCGTGCCCGGCACGAGGTGCACCGGGATCTCTGCAACGACCCAGTATTGATTCCACGGGAAATTATTGTGACCCCACGTGTCGTGGTTATCCCACTGAAATACGTAACGTCCTGAACACCTGCCAGTCGAGCGGGCAACGACTGAATTGTGATCTTTGAGCGCGGTTGTGTTCCAGCCGAGGGCTGGTGGAATCGCGGCGAGGAAACCGTCAATCTTCGACCCCGTGGCGAAGTTATGCCCTGTATCCCAAGTGGAGTAGTAGCTCCAGGCGCCGATCGGCGGCGCGAGCGACAAATAGCGATCGAAGACCCACCAATCCATGCAGTTCGGATTGTCGGTTCCCATCTGGTACTGCGTCTCCTGCCACAGGTTCGAGGAGTCGACGTAGTGCTGTGCGTGCGGCTCTTGCGCCTTTCCGAGATTGCTTGCCTCGAACTCGGCTCCGTCCTCCGGCTTGACGTCACGCGGGTCCGGGCCCTGCGGCGCGGACTCGGTACGACCGGATTCAATCGAACATCCGATCGTGCCCAGTGCCATGGCGGCGAGGGCAAGTTGACTGATACGACGCATGATCTTCTCCTTTACAATGCCGTGCTGGTACGCCTGCCGGAACGAGGTTCCCCCACCAAGGTTCGGTCCCGAGCACCACTCCGACCGACCCACTTCCGCCGAGCCCAGTCGCAATCGCACACCCAGTGTGGGAAGAAGACCGAACCGGCCACCGACACGAAGACGGCGAATGCAGGGACCGTGCCGAGCGTTCCAAGAGCTCTCGACGGCGCCTAGCGCCTCCAGATGCGTTAACCCCCGTTCGCGAACGTTCACTGCGTTCGCGAACGTGTGCGGACCGAATCGTCAGCGTTTGGCCGGCGGACGGACCCCCGCCCGGAGCCAGCAACACGACGAACGTAGGGTGCCCCCACGCGCCGGGCAATCCGACGCTGCACCCGGGTTGCATCGCATAGGCCCGCCTTACGTCAACCCGGGCTCGTCGCCCCTCGACGGCGCCAGTCGCTTTGGACGTCCTAGCCTCCGGTACCTCCTCGGCACAGTGGATCTGGGCGTACGACGCGAGCGGCGATGCATCGACGAAGGCCGATCCGCCCGAGAGCGTCTACGTGCAAAAGACCTTCTACGTAAACGTCGCCGGCGCCGTCACCAGCACGCCGAGCGCCTGTCCGTAGCTCGAGGCAAGCTCAGAGTCCCGCCGTTCGTACGGTCTCGCCACGCGTGCGCTCACCTACTTGTAAGGCGGGCCACCGACAGTGGAGCAGGTCGAGCTACATGAGGGGTTCGCAAAAAAGCGTGCCCGGGCCGCTGGCTCCGTGAGTGTCACTTGGCTATTCTAAACGATTATGTCGACGTCCCGCGTGAGGTCGAGGCGCGCCCGCACATGGGTGACGCTGGCTTCCGTTTGCGTCCTTTCCGCATGCCGTTATGGCTACGAGCTGCTCGAGCAACAATCAGGCCTGGGAGGGAGCGGCTCGGAAAATGGCGGCGCGACTGCGGGCGGGGGCACGTCGTCGACGAATGGAGGGAGCGGGCTCGGTGTTGCCGGTGAAGGCGGTGAGCCTGGGGTAGGTGGCTCCGGTGTCGAAGGCGGTACGGCCGGCTCGAGCGCTGGCACCGGCAACGGTGGAACGGGTGCCACGACGCAGGGCGGAACGACTGGCTTGGGCGGGAGTAGCGCAGGCAGCGGCAACGGCGGAACAGCCGGCGTGAGTGGCGCGAGCGGAACGAGCGGCACAGGCGGGACGAGCGCAGGCAGCGGCAACGGCGGAACCGCTGGCGCGAGTGCGGGCAGCAGCAACGGCGGAACGGCCGGCGCGAGTGCGGGCAGCAGCAACGGCGGAACCGCTGGAGCGAGTGCAGGCAGCGGCAACGGCGGAACGGCCGGCGCGAGTGGTGCGGGCGGGACGGGCGGCACGGGCGGCGCGAGCGCAGGCAGCAGCAACGGCGGAACCGCTGGCGCGGGTGGCGCGAGTGGTGCGGGCGGCGCAGGCGGAACCAGCGGTGCGGGCGGATCGGGAGGTGGATCGGGTGCGGGCGGCTTGATCGTGACGACCAACGCTGACGAAAACGACGCAGGCGCTACACCGACGATGCCGGGCGGCACGGGTCTGTCGTTGCGCGAAGCGATCACGATCGCCAACGCCACGCCTGGCGCTCAGACCATCACGTTCCAAAACGGTGTCGTCGTCGCTTTGACGAACACGCTTCCGACCCTCACCCAGAGTACGACGATCCTCGGCGGCAGCGTCAACGGCACGGCCGTGGCCAGCGGCAGGGATTGTCTCGTCGTTGGCGCGGGTCCGAGCCTCGTCGACGGTCTCCAGATGACGGGTTGCCGGGGTAAGCCGATCTCCGTGACCGGCGGCAACGACGTGCACATCAGCAATTGCACCGTGACGCAGAGCGCGGAGCCACTGGAGGTCGGGTCTGTGGCGGGAACCGGCACGATCATCGGGCCGGGCAACGTGATCAGCGGGAGCGCGGGCCATTGCGTCGCCGTCTACAACAGCGGCACGCTGGTGCTCGACAACCGCATCATCGACTGCGCAACGAACGGTCTCTTCGTGAGCGGGCGCTCTGCCACCACGTCCGTGATCGGCAATCTGATCGTTCGCGCCGAAACCGGCATCGGCATGGCCGTCGGAGCGACCGGAACCGTGATGTGGTTCAACACGGTCGCGCAAAGCGTGCTGCACGGCATCAACGTCGGAAATTCGAGCACCAATGATCTGCGCAACAACATCCTCGCGTTCAACGGCGATGCGGGCACCTGGGGCCAGGATTCGAGGTTCAGCCAGCAGAACTACAACTTGTTCTTCGGCAACACGTCGGGAACGTGCAGCCCGTGCATACCCGGCCCGAACTCCGTGTTCCTCGATCCGAGATTCGTGAACGCCGCAGCCGACGACTACAGGCTACAAGCCGGAAGCCCCGCCATCGATGCGGGCACGCCCGTCGCGGCCGATCGCAACGGCGCGGGGGCGGGCAACTTCAACGGCGCGGCCCCGGACCTCGGCTACTGGGAATCGCCGTAACCTGCGCACGTCTCCGTCAGGGACGGACGACGCGTGCCGCGATGGGGATCGTAAAAGAGACGGGCTCGGGTTGCGCGCCGAATTGCGTCGCTTTGACGATCGTGGCAATGCAGTTCCCGAGCGGAGTCACCCCGACGGAGCTCGGGCTGACGACCGCCTCCTGCACGCCTCCGGTTGCGTCGACCTTGATGCGCACGGACATTTTCGGCGCTTGCCCGTCGGCCGGAGCATGTTGCTGAAAACAGCTCTGAATTCTGCTCTCTTGCCGCTGGAGCGCGCGCGCGAGCGAGGCTCCACGGTCGTCTGGAGCTTTCGAAGCTTGGGCGCTCGGCCGTGGCGCCGGCGGGACGGGCGCCGCGCTCACAGGTACGGGCGGTGTCGCTGGCAAGGGTACGGCGGAAGGGCCCTCGACCGGCGTCGAGCCGCGCTCCTCCGTCTGCTTTTCGATGACGACGAGACCCGGCGGAGCCTCCGGCGCGTTTCTCGAGAAGGTGAGCAACACCGCGGCCGAGCCCGCTCCAGCGGCGAGCGCCGCAAGACCGATCCAAAGGCCGATACGACTGGGTGCCGGCCGCACCGCTTCGTCTCGAGTTTTTGCCGTGGGTCCGACGACGGCGGTCGTTTGAGAGGCCGAGTGCTGGGGTCTCACGCCGCTCTGCATGCCGGGCGGCGACGAGCTCAGCGAGACGCGGCTCACCGTCGTGTTCTGTGCTTCCCGCCAAGACGCGTCGCGCACCGCCAGCGATTCGATACGGAGATGTTCCGCCAGCACGTCCCCGCCGAAGTCCTGGGAGATTTGCGCCCTGAAGCGCCCGGCCACGGCGCGCTCGGACGATTCGCCGCCGGCGCGCAAGGCTTGTGCGAACTCCGCCACGCTCGCGAACCGGTCCGCCGGCTCCTTCGAGATGGCGCGCGCGATGGCGGCGTCGATTCCCGCGGGAACGTCGCTCCGTAGGCTCGAAAGGGGCGGGGGCGTATGCGTGAGCACGCGCGTCAGGGTCTCCGGCGGTTCGGCACCTTTGAATGGATTTTTTCCGGCGAGCAAGTGATAGAGCACCACGCCGCAGCCGTACTGATCGAGCTTCGGATCGGGAGGTTCACCGCGCAGCGCCTCGGGGGCCGAGTACGGAAGGGTTCCGCGAAACAAGCCCTCTTGCGTCTTGAACTCGTCTTCGGCCATGCGGGCAATGCCGAAGTCGCTGAGTTTGACGTGGCCCTGAGAATCGATGAGCACGTTCGCCGGCGAGATGTCCCGATGCACGATGGCAAGCGGCTTACCGTCGGGACCAACCAGACCATGCGCGAACGAGAGGGCATCGAGCACCTCCAACACGACGTGCAGCGCGAGCTCGACGGGCATGTTGCCGCGGGTGTCGTTGACGAAGCGCAGCCACTGGCCGAGGTGATAGCCGTGCACGTACTCGAGCACCATCACGCAGGCGTCTTCGACCTGACCGAAATCGATCACCGCCACGATGCCCGGATGCTGGAGGTTTGCGACGATGCGAGCTTCGCGAGCGAAGAGGCGCTGGCTGTCTTGGTTACCGACCGACGCGAGAACCGTCTTTACGACGACGGGCTTCGCGAAGCCTGCCGCGCCCTCGACGCGCCCGAGATAGACGTAGCCCATGCCTCCGCGTGCGAGCGGCCGTACGACGCGGTAACGGCCGAGCACGATCCGACCCACCAGGCTGTTGGTCGAATCGGAGGACGGTTCATTGGCGGGCACTGCGCCTGAGATAGTAGTGGACTCCGCGGCCGGCTTGCGAAAATCGAATCGCGAGCGCACGTTCCGAGCCAGGAGCGCTGACGAGCTCGGAAAATCGGTTCTGCTCGTCCTGCGCAAGCTCGCGACCAGCAACGGCCACGCTCCAGCCGGGTAGCGCGGCACCCGATACGAGAACACTCGAACCCGGCGCGAAGCTCGTGTCGGCGGGTGAAGTAAGGCTCGCCGTCGGAGCGGCGTTGTCGAAGCGGATGACGACGCTGGTCTCTTTCGATCGGCGGCCGTCGGCCTCGAACGTGAGCGAGTGCTCACCTTCGGCAAGTGAGCCAGAATCGAACGTGTGATTCGCGCTCGCGCTCGAGAAGGAGCGCGCTCCCTGTTTCGAGCGGACGCTCAACGTGTAGCTCGAGGCCGCGGGCGCGTTCGGCCAGCGCACCGAGAGCCGCGGCAAGAGCGACTGATAAAGGACCGTGTAGCGACGGCCATCGGTATCGACGCTGCTCGAGGGAGCCGTCTTTGCGAGCGTTCGCAAGCCCGCATCTGCGACGACGGACAACGTACCCCGAGCGACGGGAGTCCCGAGACTTTTGCCACCGCCGAGACACGCGACCGAGTAGCGGTGGGTTCCCTGCGAGAACTCGGCGCTGACGCGCCCCGAGCCGATCGTTTCCCGTGCCCCTTTCTTCCCGCTCTCGATCGTGAGCACGGCCCCGCTCGGGCAGGCCGGCACGCTGAAGGCGACCGCGGTGGGCGGCCGGGGGTCGTGAACGACGAACGAATCTCCCGCTGAAGCCAGGAGATCCACGAACACCGGACCGGGAGCTCGCCCGCCGGCCACGTCGAGCTTCGACAACGAGGCTTCGTCCGAAGCGGTATCGCTCGGACCGGCGCTGGACGACGGCAGGGGCGAAGGAGGCGTTTCAGGTGATGCGCTGTCGCTCGCCTTCGGCACCAGCACGGGCTTGCCTCCACTCACCCAGTCGACGGCGTCGCCCACACGAAGCTCGAAGGTGCGCTCGCCGTCGTGGATGTGAGCCGCACCGATCATCACCTCGAGCCGCGTGCCGGCGTTCGTTCCCACCAGGCGCACCTTGCTGCCGGCGTCGAGGCGCGCGACGCCAATCTCGAGTCCGATCTCGAGCGCACCGTCCCCCGCCTCGAGCGTGGCCTCGCCCATTTCCACGTCGAGCGCCGTTCCCTTGGGTGCCGAAGCGCGATCCAGAAAGCGAACGATGGTCCTTGCGCTGAGCTCGAGCGCGCTTCGATCGAACAGACGAAGCAGTGCTCGCGAATCCGCGCCGGTTCGCGCTCCATCGCCGACCGTGAACGTCGCACCCTGAGCGGCCCTTTCCCAGCGTCCCACGGCGTCGCGACGGTCGCGTTCGGTCGATCCGCTCGCACGTTCGAGCGTTGCCAAAGGAGCGCTCTGCCGTCGACAGGCACCGGCGAGCAGGCACAGCGCGACGAGGCCGCCGAGCAGCAGGAGATGAAAGCGACGCGCGAGCGAGCTCGTCATCGCTTGGCTCGGCTCTTCACGAGGTCGGCGTTGAGAATGACGACACCCTGGGGATCGACTCGCACACGGCGCTTCTGAGTGTCGTACCCGACGGCCTGGATGGCGACCTCGTAGTCGCCGGGAGGTACGTCGACCTGGAATGCACCATCCGCGTTCGTCGTGACTTCGACGCCGAGCGGCTCGACGCGCACGCGCGCCGCAAGCCCCTGTCCGCCGAAACTTCTGATGACGCCGCGAAGCTGACTCTGGGGCGGCAGCGCCGTGAGCTTGAGCTCGATCTCCAGCGGCACTCCGGCCTCTAGGACGAACTGTCGCCGCAAGGGCTCGAACCCCTCTGCCGCTACGGATACCTCGCCGGGACCGAGCGCAGCGTGTTCGTCGGCGTAGCGACCGGCGGCGTCGCTCGCGAGCTCCCGCGTCGTTCCGGCGATCGTCAGCGCGAGCTTCGCGCCCCCTAGCGGCTGACCCTGGTCGTCGAGAACGACGAGCTCGAACGTCGTGTCGGTCGGTTTCGCCGGTGGGGGCGGAATCGGCTGGGCCGTCTCGGGCGTGGTGGGTCGACCGGGAGCGGAGGCTTGGGGCTCAGGGCTCGTCAGCCGGTAGCGGATGCCGGCGAGTACGCTGACGCGCGGTTCAATCGGGACGAGCGACGAGCCGGGCGAAACGTCCGGACGCGCGCTCAGCGAAGCTGAGACCACGAGCTCGGCGGCCAAGCGCTTCGATAGGTGGTGGCGAACGCCGCCGCCCGCTCGAAGCGGTGACTCCGTCACCGAGGGCGCGCCCGCGCCGACCAGAATGTCTCCTGAAGCCTCGGCCAGGAGCTCCGTGCTTCCAACCGGCACTGCTACGCCCGCTCCCACGAGCACTGCATCGAAGTCACTGACGCCGATCGCGACGCGATCGCTGAACGAGAGGCGCGAGGCGTCTTCGCCTGAGGCTGCCGTGCGATCGAGGCGATACCCGGCCGTGGTCGCCACGCGCACCGTGCCGAGATCCACGTCGAACAGAAGCCGCGAATCGAGCGACAGTGCGTCGAACGCCGTCGACGGGTCCTCGGCGCCGGGTAGCCACGGTCGGAGCTCGAGCCCGAGGCGCGTGTCGGACACGGCTGTGAACGCGCGCGCCGCAAGCGCGACGTCGATCACGGCTCCGTCATCGTTCCAATGTTTGTCGTAGCGAGCGTCGAACATGGCCGCGACGTTCAGCCACGAAAGCGGAGCGATCGCACCGGCGAGCCGCGACGAGAGTCGATGATGTGCGCCGTCGTCGTCGGTCAGCGGCTCGGTGAACCCGTAGCCAGCGGTGACCGCGAGCGCCGGATCCGTCGCCTCGGCGAAACCGACACGATGGAGGCCGGGCTGCGCGTCCCAAGCAGTCTGTTGATGGTCGGCGGTCCTCGCCGGCAAGGTAACCAGGAGCGACAGAACGAAGCAGCTCACGCCGACGCAGCGTGTGGGCAAACGGCTCGTACCCGCCCGGTCGGCGGGGTCTCGCGCGGCAGCGTGCAATGGATCCAAGGGCTTACTCGTCCTAAAGCGGCTCACAAAGCCGCACGCTTCGTGAGTGCCGCTCGGGCTCATCATTTCGCAACGCTCCGAAATACGGAATATCGAAGTGCTTCGAAGCGCCGTCGTTCGCGGTCTTGCGAAGTGAATCCGTCTGGCTCGCCTGTAAGCGCCGGTGGGCGGATTCACCACATGGTGATGTCAGGTACACCTCGACCTCTGAGTCGGCAGCTCGCGCCCGTCGAAGAGCCGGCGCCGCTGCCAGACGCTCCGGAAGCGCCGCCGGTCGGTGAGCCCGCCGCGTTGATCCCACCATTCGTGGCCGTTGCACCGGTCCCGCCCGACGACATTGCGCCGCCTGCCGACGTCGCACCGCTCATTCCGTCTGTCGGACCGTCGCCTGCGCGGGTTCCGCCAGCGCCAGCCAGCTGGATTCGAAGAGCCGCCGTTTCCTCCACCATCGCCGCTTTTCGGCTGTCCGCACGAGAGTGCGAGAGCCAAAACAAACCCGACCCCGAACCTCGGGCCCTCACCGTACCGCATTGATCGAGTCAGCGCTGTGCAAATCCGTGCACAACGGGCAAAGGCGATCACCTGAGTTGAGCACGAGCGCGGTCGAGCAGCGGTACTCGCAAAGAGCGATCCCATACGCGAAGTGCCGCGAACAGTCCGGAATCGGCGTGTGATTCGCGACACGCTACGGCGGACAAACCGCAGGAAGTCGAAGCGAGCACACCGAGCGACGCAGCGCGCGGGGTCGGTACCGATCTTGCACGGCGTCCATCCCAACGGGGAGCCCATGAATCTTTCGATAGCGCGCGCTGCTCAGCTCAGCGCTCTGCAGCCGAGCTCATTCGCTCGGACGACCAGCCGGAAATCTAGTTTCTGGCGGGACGCACAAAGCGTGAAGGATCTGGGGAAGCACGGCACTCATGGGGAGGTGCCTACTTGCATGGGGCGGTACGGGAGGGGTCTATCCATTTTGGGGCGCAGCAGTGGGAGAGAGAACTGACATGAACACATCGAGATTGCGGGTTTGGCTCTCGGACATGACGAGTCGCGGTTCAGGTGTCTCACTCACCACGGGTGATCTAACTGGTCGAACCGTGCGCTGGTGGCTGCTGACTGGGCTGGTGCTTGCGGCGTGTGGGTCGTCGGACAAGGAACGAAACGCGCCACTCGAGAGCGTTGGGCAGACCACGAGCGCGCTCACCGGATCGACGACGCTCGCGCAAGCACTGTCCGGCAAGATCCAACCGGTCGTCGGTGCGCCCGGAAACCTGATTGCGGCTGGCACGTCGGGGGAGCCGACCGTGGGCGACGACGGCTCTGCGAGTTACGGCGTCCCGATTTGGGTACCCAACGGAATCAACGGCCTGAAGCCATCGCTCTCAGTCGAGTACAACAGCGAAGGGGGTATCGGTCTCCTCGGCCCGCGCTGGCGGCTTTCTGGATTGTCGGTGATCACGCGTTGCGCGAAAGTGCGAGCCATCGACGGCGAGCAGAAGCCAATCGACTTGTATGGCGACGTTTTCTGTCTCGATGGCGAACGCCTGATTCGTCAAGGTACGACGAACGATTTCCGTCCGGAACGCGATACCTACGCCAAGGCAGTCGGAACGAAGGACGCGAACGGCGCCTTCGTGAGCTTCAAGGTCTATCGACGCGACGGGCTCATCTACCACTACGGCCGAACGCTCGATTCTCGCTTACACGGCAATCCCAGGCTGTTTCCGCCGAGAGCCTCGGCCGAAACGACCTACGCATTCTATGTCGATAAGGTCGAGGACCGGTATTCGAACTCGATCTTGATCCGATACGACAATCCCTTCGGTAGCAATCCCGGAGCCGTGGTGAAGGAGCTGGTACCGTCGACCATCACCTGGGGCGGCACGGGGGATGGTGGGGCGGAGGACATCGCGGGTCAGAGGTCCGTGACATTCAACTACCTCGGGCTTCCGACCATGCAGCGGCGATGGATCGGCGGCCTCGGAATCGAGACACACTTGTATTTGGAAACCTTGACGATTCGGGGCCCGAACGGACAGGGCGGGACGTCGATCCTGAAGACGTACGAGTTCACGTACGACACGAGAGCGCTCCCCGGCGGCTCCCAGATCGTCACCGACGATCGCGTGCTCTCCACCATCTCGGAATGTGATGCCGCCGGCGTCTGCAAGGGGCCCACGAACATTCACTGGGAGCCTGGCTCGCTCTCACATACGACCGTACCGTTCAACAACACGACCGACGCTCTCATCACGGGCTACGGGGCATCGCCCTCGGACTTTAGCGAATCGTTCACGCGGGTACTCGCCGCAGATATCGATGGAGACGGGAAGGACGACGTCGTTTACCGGGGCTTCAATTCGCCGCACCACGCTACGGCGACGATCAATGGCGTGGTCGTCCCTTACTACGACTGTATGGGATGGAAGAAACGCCTCGCGGCAGTCGCTTGGGACGATCCCTCCAGAATTCCTTCTCTCGGCAATGCGACCGACATCGTTGCGGGCTCTGCGGGCAACGTTCCTCTGTCGATATCGGCAAGCAATGATTTCTCCTGCGACCAGACGCGCAGCCCGCACGAGTCGAACTGGAGAACACACATTTGGGGGGCGGGGAAAGCATACGTCGGCGACATGATCCTCGCGGATCTCGACGGTGATGGGCGTACCGACTTTCTCACGGCGGTGGCAAGCGGACAAGGTGTCCACCCACCGATGTTCGGCAGCTATCGCGCATTCTTGAACAAAGGCAATAGCGTCGGTCCAGCGATCAACTTCCTCGATTCTCGTGGGGAGGGGCTTCCGACTGCGATGAACTACAATCCGCGCCGAGCTGCGATGGTGGCGATCGGCGACATCGATGGTGACGGTGCTCCCGACATCCTCCGCCCGACCGAAAATCCTGCGCTGCATCTACGGGCTGCGAGCGTGGGGTCATCGGCTGCCCTGACTGCCTACACGGGCGGCTGGCAAGGGTTCCCATACAGCTACTCCGAATGTACCAACGCCTCGAAGTGCAATAAGGCCATCGCCGATGCCGTTTGGGCGGACGGTTCGACGGCGATCCGTGACGTCGCCACGGTCGATCTGGACGGCGACGGAACTGCCGAGGTTATTCGCAACGCCCCACAGTGCTACCAGCTCCCGGGGGAGCCCCAGATGTGCGATGGGTTCGCCGGCGTGGCGCACGTCAGTTCGCCGACGATGAGCGGATTCATGCGAATGGTTCCGGCGACGGCAGGCGGCGCGGGATCGGCGCGCTGGTTTTTGGACCTCAACGGCGATGGGCTGACCGATGTTGCCTGGGTCGATCCGGCCGTTCCCCAGCGCATCTGGACCAGCATCAACAGCGGTCAGGGCTTCAATCCGTCGAGCTCCTTCGATCTTCCCGTGGGAGCCCGCATCACGGGCGCAGGAGCCAAAGACGGCGGCGTGCGCATCATGGACTTCAACCTGGACGGTCGCCAGGATCTCTTGTTGGTCGTTTCCGATACGACGACCGGCAAGATGCCCGTCTTGCTGTCGAGCGGGAGCGGGTCGTTCACGGTTCGGAGTTCGGAGGTCGCGCCGGGTTGGAGCAATGCATACGCGACGCACACTCTGGTTGTCGACACGAACGCGGACGGTTTGCCGGACATCGTGAACCTCGAAAGCAACCAACTCGTGGGCTACATCCGGCAAGGGAGAGCTCCGCTGATGGTGAAATCCATCACGGAGGGCTCGGGACGCATGATTCTCCTTACCTACGACGTCGCCGTGGATTCCGTGGCCCCGACCGCGCCGTTCTACTTGTCCATGCCCGCCTCGACGTGCGACCAGGATAGGAAGCGACTCGAGTGCCTCAACAAGGGCCGCTGGTTCGCGAAGTCGCTGTCCATCGGCGGCGCCAGCATTCCATTTCCCACCACGCAGACGTTTACTTATCAAGGGGGCGTCAGCGACAAGCACGGGCGCGGCTTCCTCGGTTTCACCAAGCGGGTGGTTCACGGTCCGGGCTCGCGTCGCACGACCATCACCTATGATCCGACGGCACGAGTGCTTTCGGGAACACGCTACGCGTACCCGTATGCACTACTCCCCAAGACGGTTCGCGTCGACGTTGACACCTTCGAGGGCAGTTACGTTCATCACTTCTCGACCGAAACGAAGACCTACAACGCCAGCTTTCGCAGCGACGGAACCTATGCGACGGCACTCACCCGCACGGAACGAAAAGCCCAGGATTGCCCGGCATCGTCAGGCGGCGTGTGCACAGGGTCGGTTCGCCAACTGAGCGCTCAGGATGAGACGTTCGCCTTCGATACGTTCGGAAACCGAACGAGCCATGGCATCACGTACAAGAACGGCGCCGGCACGGTCCTCCAGACGGACACCGAGGCGACTTTCTTCGCTCCC
>DASUTR010001013.1:0-11403 GCA_036374535.1 Polyangiaceae bacterium | reverse complement strand
CGAGACGAAGCGACGGCGAGCGTCAACGCGCGTCGACGTCCGCGCTGAATACCGCTCGATGGGACGGCGTGGCCACCGTTCGTGACGCCTCCGGTGTCACGAACACACGGAACACCCGATGGGGTGTGACGAACTCCAGTTCACCGACGAGATCGTCGTCGAGTTCCAGCGCACCGACCGACTGAACGCCGACGCCCTCCACGTCGACCCAGACCAGGTAGATCGTCGCGTCTGGGGCAAGCCGTCCCGGCGGGGCCAAGTGCTTCACTTTTACCTCGACCTCCGTATTGCCGTTGTCGCCTCGTTCGAAGCTGATTCCGCCGTCGGCCGCGGGTGTCCGACCGCTCGCAGCCATCATTTGCTCCTGCTTTCCGCAGCCGGTGCCCAGAACGAGCGACGCGACGACGAAAACTTCGAGAAGGCCGGGAACGATTCGCTGGAAACGCATGACACCGTACGAGGCATCGATCGTGCCGGCCTGGCGTCCGCTCTCGACGCGAATTGCCCCGGGCCTTCTGCGAGCGCGCCGGGGACGCTCGCTTGCCGGCGCTCGCCCGCGTCATCGGGGAACCCGAGGGTCCGGCCCGCGCCGAAACCCTTCGGCGGAAGCCTCCTCGCGGCGAGATTCCGCGATAAAACCGCCGAAAATCGGAAAAGTATCCGTTTCGCTTCAACGCGGCGGGTGGTTCGGTGTTCTACGGGGTGATGGCTTTCCCCCGCCTGGTCCGAGCGCCGAGCTCGTCCGACGACGCTCTCACCGAGCGGAGCGACGACGAGCTGATGCGCCTGGCACGAGCGGGGTTGAAACCGGCGTTCGCCGTCCTCGTCGAGCGTCATGCGCTGCGCGTGGTCGCGTGCTGCAGCCGCTTGGTGAACGACGCCGAGCTCGGTCGCGAGCTCGCCCAGGATACGTGGGTGCTCGTGTGGCAAGCGCGGGACAAGTACCGCGCCGACGGAGGGTTCGTGCCCTGGCTCGTCACCGTGGCGCGCAACCACTGCCGGAACGAGCTCAGGCGACGAGCGCGCGCCCCCCGTGGCGACGCGAGCGAAGCGCCCGCGGAGCTTTCACCGGGAACGGGCCCCCTCGACGCGCTACTCGTCGAAGAGCGCCGCAAAGAAGTACGGAGCGCGTTGTGCGCGCTCGCCGTCCCGCTGCGCGAGGCGCTCCTGCTCCGCTTCGGGGACGGACTTCGCTACGACGAGATGTCGAGTGTCGCCGGCACCGGCGAGTCGACGCTGCGCTCGCGCGTTCACCACGGACTCAAGGCGCTTCGCCTGAAGATGGAGGAAGGCTCGTGAGCGAGAAAAACTGGCCCACCGAAACGGATCTCCTTCGCTTCGTCGATCAAGATCTCTCGCCCGAGCAGCTCGAGCGCATCGAGGACCACGTGCGCGAGTGCAGCGCCTGCGCGAAAGAAGTGAACGCGCTCCGCACGCTGATGGAAGACGTGGCGGCACCCGTCGCCGCGCCGCCCCTCGACGTCGGTGCGCACGTCGCGAGCGTGATGAGCCGTCTCGATGCTCCGCTGCCCGTCGCGCAGCCGTTGCGGCGCAAGCTCTTCGGCGGCGCGCTCGCACTCGCCGCCGCCGCGACACTCGCGCTCGCGCTCGGCCGAGAAAAGCCCGACGCGGCCCTCACGGCGCGGGGAGCGCGGAGCGCGTCGTCCCTGGAACGCGATGTGGGCGTCGAGCTCTACGCACAAGAGCGCACGCTCCTGCCCCTGCCATCGGGCAGCCGCGTGGGCTCGCGCACGGCGCTCACGGCCGGCCTGCGCAACGCGAGCGGCGCGCCCGTGTATCTCTTGCTCTTCGCGGTCGACGCCGAGAACGCCGTTCACTGGATTACGCCCGCGTACACGGTTGCGGGAACGGACCCGATCTCGACGTCGATTGCGCCGACATCGGTGGAGCGCCCCCTGCCGACGGCCGCCGTGTTCGACGACCTCGCGCCGGGGACGCTGCGTGTCGTCGCGATCGTCACGCGCGAGCCGAGTCGCGTTTCGGAGATCGAGACGCTGGCGCCGGCCGAGCTCGCGCTCGAACGCCTGGAGCGGCGCTTCGCTCGGGGCGACGTCCGTCAATTCGTCCTCTCCGTCGCTCGCTAGGTCCACGCCATGAAAATCGCACGCATAGCTTCGCTCTGCCTCCTCGCTTCGAGCGCCTTCGTAAGCCCGGCCGCGGCGGCACCCGACGAAGAGCGGGCTCCGGCCGCGGCGGCTCGAGCCCCCGCCGAACGCCTGAGCTTCGCCATCGTCGTCGGCAACAACAAGAGCCTCGGACGCCGGCGCCCCGAGCTCCGGTACGCGGACGACGACGCCGCGCGCTACTTCGAGATCCTGCAGACGATGGCGCCCGGGCGCGTGACGCTGCTCGCCGAGCTCGACCGCGACACGGCTCAGCTCTTTCCCGACACCCAGCGGCACGCGCTCGCGCCGACGCGCCGCAACCTCGACGCCGCGGCGCGTCGCGTCGCCGAGGCGGTGCGCGCCGCGCGCGCCAGGGGGCACGAGACCGAAGTGTACTTCGTGTTCGCGGGCCACGGCGACGTGGACGAAGGGCAAGGGTTCATCGAGCTCGCGGATGCGCGCTTCCGCTCGAGCGAGCTCGAGACGCTCTTGCGAACGATCCCGTTTTCGCGCGCGCACGTGCTGCTCGACAGCTGCAACTCGTTCTTCATGCTCGGGGTTCGCAAGCCGGGCGGGCGCCATTTCGCGACCTCGGAGGACGCCGCGCGCGCCCTCGCCGCTCGCCTGCCGAACGTCGGGGTCTTCCTGTCGACGAACGCCGACGGCGAAGCATTCGAGTGGTCCGAGATCCAGTCGGGCATCTTCAGCCACGTCGTGCGCTCAGGGCTGCTCGGCGCGGCCGACGCCGACGGCGACGGCTCCGTGAGTTACCTCGAGCTCGCTGCGTTCGTCGCGACGGCGACGGCGGACGTAAAGAACCCGAACATGCGGCCGCAAGTCTTCGCGCGCGGCCCGGGCGCGGAGGACGGCACCGCCATCGCGCGTCTGCACAGCATGGCGCCGGTGCGCCGCTTCGAGCTCGGCGACGCGTCGGCGCTGCGGCTGCGGCTACGCGACGCGAACGGCGTGCCGCTGCTCGACGCGCACGCCGAGCCGGCACGAACGCTCGCGCTCCGCGTGCCCGAAGCGTGGGCGCGCGGCGCCGTCATCGAGCGAAAAGGGGAAAGCGGCGAGGCCCAGGGATTCCGGCGGCTTTACACCGTACCGGAGGCGTCCGAGCCGGTGACGCTCGCGGCGCTTTCGGCTCGGAATCCCGAGAGCGCGGTGCGCGGTCCGGAAGAAACATTTCAGTCGCTCTTCGCGCGACCGTTCGGACCGGTCGCGCTCGCGAGCTATGCGAAAGACCGCGCCGCTCTTCCTCCGCGCGTCTACGGCGTCTCGCGGGAGGACGCCGCGCGCATGGAGCTCGTGCTCGATCAGCTGTCACGCACGGAGCGCGGCCGGCGCATCACCGACGCGATCGGAGGGATCGGGTTCGGGCTCTTGATGGTGGGCGCCGGCACCGGGATCCTGGTCGCCGACGACGAAGTCTCGTCGCTCAGCGAGACCGAAGCCAAAGTACTCGGCGGCTCCCTGGTCGGGCTCGGCGGGCTCTTCGTGCTCGGCGGCACCGGCTCGCTCTTCGCCACGACGACGGGCGAGCAGGCGGCCGTCGAGTTTCGCCGCATCGTCGCCTCCGGCGGCGATCCCGCGCAGGCGTTCGCGGTCGCGAACGAACACCTCGAAAAACTCAGCAGAAAGCGCCAGGCCGAGCGCTACGCCCAGGGCTTCGTCGGCGGCCTCGTCGTGATCGGCTCGACGACGGGGCTCGTTTGGAGCGAAGTCGCTTCGAACGGACAAGGGGATCGCACGCTTCCTCGCCTCGGCTGGAGCGCGGGAATCATCGGCGGAGCCATGATGATCGGCGACGCCGTGTTGACGGAAACGCCCATCGATACGCTCACGCGCATCTGGCGCGACGATCCGAGCCTGAACCAGTACCAGTACCGCATTCGTCCGACGCTCGGCGTCACGCGCGACGGCGCGTTCCTGAGCCTTTCCGGCGCGCTCTGACGGGTCCCTTGCCGAAAGGCGCGACCGACGGTTACGATGTTCGCGCGCCACGAGGGCGGGCTTGCCGTCGAAAAGCCGCATCGTTTCCGGGCAGGAATCGGGCAGTGGAGCCGGACATTTCAACTACGAAGCGCCGAGCTCCCTCGACCACGGAGGATCCCGACATCCTCGTCGTCGACGACACGCCGGCAAACCTCCAGCTGCTCTCGGGCATGCTGAAAGAGGTCGGCTATCGGGTTCGCGTCGTTCCGAGCGGCGCGCTCGCTCTGGCGTCGGCCGCCAATCGCGTTCCGGACCTCGTCCTGCTCGACATCAACATGCCGAACATGGACGGCTACGAGGTCTGCCGGCGCATGAAGGAGGATCCGGAGCTCTCCCGCGTTCCGGTGCTGTTCATCTCGGCGCTGTCCGAGCCGATCGACAAGGTGAAAGCCTTCAGCAGCGGCGGCGTCGACTACGTCACGAAGCCCTTCCAGGTCGAGGAGGTGGCGGCCCGCGTACGAACGCACCTCGAAAATCGAAGACTTCAGCGAGCGCTCGAGGAACGAGCCAGCGAGCTCGAGGAGAAGAACGCGGAGCTGCGCGTCTCCGAAAAGCTCCGTGAGAATCTCGTCCACATGATCGTCCACGACATGAGGACCCCGCTGAGCGGCTTGCTCGCCTCGCTGCAGTTCCTGGAGGAAGACGCGCTCGCTCAGCTGCGCAAGGAGAATCGCGAGGATCTCGAGCACGCGGCGTACGCCGGCCGCAAGCTCGCGCAAATGATCGACGACATGCTCGACATCTCGCGGCTCGAAGCCGGCAAGCTCGACGTGAAGCCGACGCGGGTGCGCGTGGGGGAGCTCTTCGACCGCGCGCTCGATTCGCTCGGAGGCTTGCTCAAGGGCCGGCATCTTCGCGTCACGGCACCGCTCGAGCTCGAGCTCTACGGCGACGCGGAGCTCCTACGGCGCGTACTCGTGAATCTGCTCGGGAACGCGCTCAAGTTCACGCCCGAGGACGGTCGCATCGACCTCGCCGCCGAGCGCGCGGAAGGGTCGGTGCGCGTTACCGTGACCGACGACGGCCCGGGCATCGAGGCGCGCTACCACGGCCAGATCTTCGACAAATTCGAGCAGGTGAACGCCCGAAAAGACGGAACTCTGCGCTCGACCGGCCTCGGGCTCACCTTCTGCAAGCTCGCCGTCGAAGCACATCGAGGTCGCATCGGCGTCGAGAGCACGCCTGGAAAGGGCAGCATTTTTTGGTTCGAGCTCGCGAACGGTCCGTGAACGAGACGGTCCGCCTCTCGTCCGAACGGCCGCTGCCCGCGCGCCGACGGCGAGCGCGAGGGCGAGCGTGACGGCCGTCGTTCAGTGGCTCGAAGCCCTATTCGACGCGATGCCCCTGCCGGTCCTCGAGGTCTGGGGGCTCGCGAGCTACGTCCTCGGCTTGGTCCTCGCGGTGCTCGCGTTCGGCGGGTTCACGCTGCGCACGGGTGGAAGTTGGCGTCTCGGGCGCGAACGGCAGTCGTGGGACGCGCAGGCGTTTCTGTCGATGCCGCTCACGTTCGTGCTGATCCTCGGCAGCGGCTACCTCGGCTCTTTCGTGGTGCTCGTGCCCGGCGCGCAAACGCTCGAGTCGTTGAAGGACCTCGTCGTTCTCTCGTGCGTCGTGCTCTTCGGTTACCCCGCGCTCGTCATCGTTCCGTTCGCCTACGGCCTCTCGGATCTGATCGAAGGCGTACCGCCCGAGTTCTTGCTGAGCTGGCTACCCGGCTACTTCATCAATCCCGCGTGCTTCTGGCTCGCGTACCAGCTCTTCGGCAAAAACCCCGATTTTCGCCGGGCCCGCACGTGGGCTCGGTACGCGATTTTCGTGACGGTGTTTCTGAGCATCGAGCCGGCCCTCTGGGGCCACCTCTGCGCCGACGAGTTCACGCCGGCGGTTTCGTATCGCACCGTGACGCCTGCGCTGTTCTTCACGACCGCCGTCACCTGGCTGCTCGCGCCCGTCGTCATGCTCGGCGCGCTGCCGTTGGCGCGGCGAGCGGGACTCTTCTGGGCGGACATCGAGGGGCACGTCAAGGAACGCGCCGTCGGGGAGGCCACGTGGGAGTGGGAAGCGGGGACCGTTCTCGACACCCGCAGGAACCTCGTGAGCGGCGGGCGCCTGCCCATCCGCATGGTCATCCTGGCGCCGTTCATCGCGCTCATGCTGCTGATGGTCGCAACCACGGCGTATGTCGCGCACGAGAGCAATCTCGAGGAAGCGAGCCGTGTCGCGACGGCGATGCACCGTAGGGCGTTTTCGAACGTCGCGCTCCGCCTCGACGGCGCCGAGACCGGCCACGCGGTGGCCCGCCCGGCGCTCGAACGCGCGACGGCCGGGGAAACGAACCCGATCGTGATCTTCGACGGGGGCGGGAGGCCGCTCCACGCCTCGGGCGGCCTGCCGGAGCCGGTGCGCGACGCCGTGACCCGCGGCGTGCGCGAGCGACTCGCCGGGCTCGCGGCCGCGGAGGCGGGCGTCTCGTTTTCCTTCGATCACGTGTCTCGGAAGCCGCTCTCGCGCGAGACGTATCTCGTTCACGCCGCGCAGTACCGCGACGCGCGCGCTCGAGGCGACCTGCTCGTAGCGAGCGTCATGCCGCAGGCCCGCTACCTCGAGGGCGTGCGCGCGGCGGACCGCCGCTCCGCGGTCGTTCTCGCCGTGGCACTCGTGCTGTCGCTCCTGCTCGCGGCGGTCGTCTCCGGGCTCGTGGCAGCGCCCATTCGCCGCGTCGCCGACGGCGCTCGCGCCCTCGCCCGGGGCGAGCTCGAGGAGCGCGTGCCCGAGAGCCGCTGGGAAGAGGCGAACGCTCTCGCGGAGTCGTTCAATCACATGGCCGCGCGCCTCGAGCGGTCGTTCAACGAGCTCGTCGGCGAGGTCGACGTGCGCAAGAAGCGCGAGCGCGAGCTCGAGGCGAGCGAGTCGCGCTTGCGCGTGAGCGAAGATCGGGTGCGGCTCGCCGTGAAGGCGGCGCGGCTCGGGATCTGGGACTGGGACTTGCCGAAGAACGAGTTCGTCTGGGACGACTCGATGTACCGGCTTTACGGCGTCGAAAAGACCACGTTCCAGACGGGCTATGACGCCTGGAAGCGCTGCCTCGTGCCGGAAGACGCCGCGCGCGCCATTGCCGACGTGGAGGCGGCGCGCAAAGGCGAGCGCGATTTCGCTTCGGAGTTCCGGATACGCAGGCCGGACGGCGCCGTGCGCGTGCTCCGCGGGAGGGGGGAGACGTATCGCGACGCGAGCGGCGTGCCCGTGCGTATGGTCGGTGTCAATTGGGACGTGACCGAGCAGCTCGAAGCCGAGCAGGAGCTGCGACGGCACCGCGACCACCTGGAGGATCTGATCCGCGAGCGAACCCTCGAGCTTCAGGCCGCCAAGGAGCAAGCCGACGGTGCCAATCGCGCCAAAAGCGCCTTTCTTGCCAACATGTCGCACGAAATCCGCACGCCGATGAACGCGATCCTCGGGTTCGGCCAATTGATGCGACGCGACTCGGAGCTCTCGACGCGCGATCGCGAACGTCTCGAACGCATCCTCGCGAGCGGTGAACACCTGCTCGAGCTCATCAACAACGTGCTCGACATGTCGAAAATCGAAGCGGGTCGCATGGACGTTCGCGCCGCGACCTTCGATCTTCACGCTGCGATCCGCGACGTCGACGCGATGATCCGCGTTCGCGCGGAGAGCAAGGGACTCGCGCTCGACGTGGAAGGCGCCGCCGAGCTTCCGCGCTACGTGCGCTCCGACGCGGCGAAGCTCCGGCAAATGCTCTTGAACGTGCTCGGGAATGCGGTCAAATTCACGCAGACCGGGCGGGTGAAGCTCTCCGCGGAAGCGCGGCCGTCGGAGCAAGGAGCGCACTTGACGTTCAGGGTCGAAGACACGGGCGTCGGCATCGCCGCCGCAGAGCTCGGCAGCGTTTTCGAGCCGTTCGGGCAAACGCAGAGCGGCATCGCGGCGCGGAGCGGCACCGGCCTCGGCATGCCCATCACGCGCGATTTCGCGCGCATGCTCGGCGGCGACCTCACGGTCTCGAGCGAGCTCGGCGCCGGCACCACGTTCGTTCTGACGCTCGACGTGGAGCTCGGCGCCCTTTCCGACCTTTCCCGCACGAAGCGCGCGGCGGGCGTCGTTCGGCTCGCGCCGGGTGAGCGCCCGCCGAAGGTGCTCGTCGTCGACGACGAAGAGGACAACCGCGTGGTGCTCGTCGACCTGCTGACGAGCGCCGGACTCGCCGTCACGGTCGCCGCCGACGGTCTCGAAGCGCTCGACCGATTCGCCGCAGAGCGGCCGGATTTCGTGTTCATGGACATCAAGATGCCGCGCATGGACGGCATCGAAGCCATTCGGCGCATCCGAAAGCGCGCGGACGGAGCGAAGGTGCCCATCGTCGCGCTCAGCGCATCGGTCTACGAGAAGGAGTCCGATTCGGTGGTGAGGCAGGGCGCGAACTCTTTCGTCGCCAAGCCTTTTCGCGAGCAGCAAATTTGGGACGTCATCGAAGCAGAGCTCGGCGTGAAGTTCGACGTCGTACCGCCCGAGACGGCCGCGCCCGTTTCTCTGCGCGAGCTCGGCCGTGACCAGCTCCTCGCCCTCGGCGAGGCCAACCTCTCGGCATTTCGGGCTGCCGTCGCGAACGGGGACGTCGATCGCGCGGCCGAGCTTTTGAGCACGCTCGAAGGGCGACACGACGGCGTCGTTGCGGCCTTGCGGCGAAAGCTCTCGGAGTTCGACATCGAGGGTCTGCTCGCCATCACGTCGGTGCACCGTGGCTGAGCTCGGGCGGGTGTTCGTCGTCGACGACGAGCCGGAGCCGCTCAGGCTCGTCGTCCGTGCGCTCACGCGAGAAGGGTACGCAGCGACGACCTTCGAGAGCGCCGAAAAGGTGCTCGCCGCGCTCGAGCGCGACGCCGCGTCGGTCGATCTGCTCATCAGCGACATTCACATGCCTGGCATGTCGGGCCTCGAGCTCCTGCCCAGAGTTCGCGCTGAGTGGCCCGAGCTCGTCGTGATCCTGCTCACGGGTCGAACGGAGCTCAGCGTCGCGGTCGACGCGATGCGTCGCGGCGCCTTCGACTACCTGACCAAGCCCGTCGACCCGACCAACGAGCTCTTGCCTGCGGTGTATCGCGCCGTGGAACACGGCCGACTCCTCAAGCGCAACCTGTTCCTGCAGTCGAAGCTCGAAGCGGCGGAGCGCAGCGCCGGCATCATCGGCGACTCGAAGGCAATGCGGGAAGTTCACTCGCTCATCGCCGCCGTCGCGCCCACCGACGCCACCGTACTCGTGCTCGGAGAAAGCGGCACCGGTAAGGAGCTCGTGGCCCGCGCCATCCACGCGCAGAGCAAGCGAGCCGGCAAGGCGTTCGTCGACGTGAACTGCGGAGCGCTCACCGAAAGCGTGCTCGAGAGCGAGCTCTTCGGTCACGCCAAGGGCGCGTTCACCGGCGCCGTCGGCGCGCGGCGCGGACTCTTCGAGGAAGCGTCGGGCGGCACGCTCTTTCTCGACGAGGTCGGCGAGCTCACCCAGGCCACGCAGGTGAGGCTCCTGCGCGTGCTCCAGGAGCGAAAAGTGCGTCCCGTCGGCTCGAACGAGACGCGCGACATCGACGTCCGCGTGATCGCGGCCACCAACAGAAACCTCGCAGAACGCGTCGAAGAGGGCACGTTCCGCCAGGATCTCTACTATCGCCTCGACGTCATGACGGTGCAGGTGCCGCCGCTTCGCGAACGAGCCGAGGACGTGCCGGCGCTCGTCCATCACTTGTTGAGGAAGCACTCGGCGCGGCTCGGGAAACGCGTCGAGCACGTCGACCCGAAGGCGCTCGAGCGCCTGTCGCATCACGCCTGGCCCGGCAACGTGCGCGAGCTCGAGAACACCGTGGAACGCGCCATCGTTCTCGCCAAGGCGGACGTCTTCGGCGAGAACCTCCTGCCTGCGGTGCTGCGAGAAAGAGCGCCGGAGCCGCTCGGCGACGATCCGCGCCTGACGCGCTCGCTCTCCGACGCGAAAGCCGCGTTCGAACGCGAGTTCTTGGAGCATTTGCTCCTGCGCGCCGAGGGCAAGCTCGGGCGAGCGGCCCGGCTCGCGGGCGTCGACGCTTCGAATCTGCGCCGGCTCTTGAAGCGACACGGCCTCGAGCCGGGGCGCGACGACGGCTGAAACGCGCGAACGAAGCACCCCGGCGCGATCGGTCAAGTTGACCTCCCGGAAGGTCGAATCGACCGATCCGGTGGCCGGCGACCTCCGTTTCCTGCGGAATTAGCGGGGAAAACCGCTGGCACGACCCCTGCACCTTCCGAGAGCATGACCGATTCACCGCCGGCGAGCTCGGGCCGCCCGCACGCCGAAGAGGAAGCCGCTTCGAGCGCGCCCCCGAGCAAGCAAGGCACCGTGCTCGTGGTGGAGGACGACGCGATTCAGCGCCAGGCGCTGACGCGGTTGCTCCGCGGCGAAGGGTACGCCGTCGAAACGATCACGAACGGCGAGCACGCCGTGCGCGCGTTCGAGTCGGGAGCGTTCGACCTCGTCGTGACCGACATCGACATGCCGGGGCGAACCGGCATCGAGCTCCTGCGCGCCATCCGCGAGCGAAACCCCGACGTGCCGGTGATCCTCCTCACGGGTGGACCGACCCTCGATACGGCGATCCTCGCCATCGAGCATCGAGCGACGCGCTACCTCGTCAAACCCATCGACCACCGCGCCTTCCGACAAGCGGCCCGAGTTTCGATGCATGCGAGCCGCCTCGCGCAGGTGCGCCGCGAGCTCGGCGAGGGCGGTTCGCACCTCGAGCCCGTGGACACGAACGAGCTCGCCCATCGGTTCGAACGGGCGGTCGCTCAAGCGTTCATGCTCTACCAGCCGATCGTGCGCTGGTCGGATCGCTCGGTCTTCGCGCACGAGGCGCTCGTTCGCTCGAGCGAAGGCAGCCTGCAAGACCCCGGGCCGCTCTTCGACACCGCCGAGCGGCTCGACAGGGTTCAGGACGTCGGGCGCGTCGTGAGGTCCCTCTCCGCGCGCCCGCTGCTCGACGCCGCCGGTGGGACCCTCTTCGTCAACCTGCACACCAAGGATCTCGCGGACGAGTCGCTCTACGACGCGCGCACGCCGCTCGGGACCGTCGCGTCGCGCGTCGTGCTCGAGATCACGGAGCGCGCACGTCTCGAAGGCGTCGGCGACGTGCCGGGGCGCATTCGGCGCCTGCGCCAGATGGGCTATCGCGTCGCCCTCGACGATCTCGGCGCCGGATACGCGAGTCTCACGAGCTTTGCCGCGCTCGAACCGGAT
>DASUTR010001012.1:0-5537 GCA_036374535.1 Polyangiaceae bacterium | reverse complement strand
GCACTGGGTATATGCTCGGAACTCCGGGCCGCAGCCGTAGTAGTCGAAGACCTGCACGTTCGACGTGCAGTCGGCCATGCAGGCGCTGTACTTCGCGCCCGGATCGGCGCATTCGGCGGCGAGCGCAGCCTGGCAGCTGTCGGCACAGACGAGCCCCGGGTTCGCGGGATCACACCGCGGCGAAGAAGCGTCCGCGCGCACGGTCGTCGTCGGGCCGCCGGGAGGATCGAGCTTCCACGTGAGGCGCTGGCCCTCCCGGAACGACACGTCGAACACGAATGGATTGTCGCGCGGAGCGAACGAAGAGGGGCGTTCGCGGGCTCGGTCGCGATCGAAGTCGTTCTTCGCGCCGTACGGGATCCTCACCGTGAGGCCGTTGTCGTTCGTGTAGCCGAAGTGTGCCACGAGTCCGCTCGCGGTCTCTTCGACGCACTCGAGACGGGGAATGACGTTCGCCTCACCCGCGCGCTCGATCTGGCCGTCGAAGAAATCGAGGAACGGATCGATGCGCGTGAACATGGAGTAGTCCTCGCAAGAGAGCCCCGTCCACATGCCGACGCCGGCGAGGTACTCCCTGCCGTGCCTCTCGACGAGCAGCGGTCCGCCCGAGTCGCCCGCGCACGTGTTCGCACGCGGCGCCCGGCCGTCGGTCTTGAGAAGATCGGCGCGGATCGCCGGATCGAGGATGCCCGGGTTCGGATCGTCTTCGTGGTAGTCGGCTTCCGTCGGCGAGCCGAGCAGGCGCACCGTCGCGCTCCTCTTGATGCCGGCGCCCTCGACTTCGGAGATGTCGGGAACGAGCGCGCGCTTGCCGCCCCATCCGACGATCGTGCCGTAGCGCGTGTGGTCGGAGACGCTCTGTCTCAGGAGGGGGAGCGGTTTGAACGGGAGCTCCCGATCGAGGAAGAGCACCGTCATGTCCGGGTAGTTGACGCTGGCGTCGTAGCTCGGGTTCGTCACGAAGGTCTCGGCGCGAGCCCACTTGGAGCGATCACCCGGGTCCGGGATGTTCGGCAGATCGGCGACATCCCCGAGGTAGTCCTTCCCGTGATAGACGAAGATCTGGCCCGGAATCACGTCGAAGCGCATGCAGTGCGCCGCCGTCACGACGACCCTCTCCGAGACGTAGGTGCCCGTGCACAGCGTGTGCCCGCTGAAGCCGTTGATCCGCACGGCGACGACCTGCGGATACCCGTTCTCGCGGTGTCCGCGGACGATATCCTGGTCGGTTTGAGCGACCTCGTCTTCCGTGCCGAAGGCGCACGCGCCCAGCAACAGCCCACATAGTCCCAGGGAGAGTTTGCGCATCATACGTGTCGTTGTCCTCCGCGCCGAGATATCGGCAGCGAACCATAAACATCGCCGATCACGACTTCGTGGACAAGGGTCTTCGGACTCCGGCTAAGTCTTGTACAACAGATTTGTGTCAGCTCTCCCCGCACGCGCCCGCACCGCCCCACTCGTGCCTACATCGGATTCGTTCGAGAATTTCGCGTGATTTGGTGGAGCGGCAATTTCGGTTCTCGTGTCACGCGAAGTGCACAACTTGCGCAAATGGATTTTTGTGTTTGGCCGCGCGCGTCTCGGCGTCGGGCAAGGTCGTCAGACGCGGACGCGGCTCAGCGAATCGAGAATTCCGAAGACATCGAGGAGCCACAGGACGAGCAAGATGACGACGACGGCGTTCAAGATGGCGCGGATCTTCGAGTCCATCGGGATGAAGCGGTTCACCACCCAGAGCAGCACGCCGACGACGATGATCACGAACACGACAGTGAGGAGAGACATGGCGGCTCTCGAATGCACGAACCGAGCCCTCGCCGTAGCGTCGCGGCTTTTCGCGCGAGCGCGTGGCATTCGTGACCGGCGCGGGACATTTCACCTCGTGCCCCTCGTTGCGTCTCGCGACGGCGCCGCGACGGATCGTCTCTCTCGAGCTTCGTGGCCTCGCGCGGCTTCGCCGCAGCCGGTCTGGCGCGCGGCTTGCTTCATCGCGAGGGCAGACGCAAGGTGAACCAAGCATGATTCATTGGAAAATCTCCGCTCTGTCGATCGCTCTCGGCGCTACGGCAACGCTCGGCTTCGTCTGGCTCGGCGCGCGTACCCGCAACAAGCGGCGCGCGATCGGCGCGGCGGACGCTTCGCTCGGCGCGGAGCTTCCGGCCTTCGACGCGGACGACGCGGCGCGAGCCGACGCGTTCCACGATCTCGACCTCCGCGAGGGCGAAAATGGCGACCTCGAATTCGGCGATCCCGACGACGTCGACCCCCTCGACGAAGAGCAAGTCGAGGTGCAGTCACTCGACGAGGAAGCCTCG
Source organism: Polyangiaceae bacterium (assembly GCA_036374535.1). Lineage (GTDB taxonomy): Bacteria > Myxococcota_A > Polyangia > Polyangiales > Polyangiaceae > PMG-095. The sequence continues at coordinate 3,219 of DASUTR010001012.1, read as the reverse complement.
ACGCGGGACGAGCCGTACGACGCCGTAGACCCGGAAAGCATCGGCGTCGAATTCCTCCGCCGGGCCACCGAATCACCGTCGACCGAAGCGCCGCCGCCGTCGCTGTTCGACGCGCCGACCGACGTCGCCGTCGAGCTCCCGGTCGGACGCATCGACGCCGATGGTGCTACCGAGCTTCACGAGCCGCGCCGCGGGAGCGGCGGGTCCGTCGAGCTCCCGCCCACGGAAGACGAGCTCGCGCGCCGAGCCGCCGAACCCGAGGGCGGCCCTCCCGACAAGCCGAATGGGTAAGAGCCGGGAATTTTCGTTTCCGGACGCCGGGCTCGAGCTTCTGTTCGACGGCGCGAGCGCGCCCGCGTTCGAGCTGCCCGTGCCGCTCGAGCGCGCCTACCGCGGCGGCTTCGGGCTCGGCAGGCCTACGCTGGTCGCGAACTTCGTCGCGTCGATCGACGGCGCCGTCGCCCTCGAAGGGTCCGGCGAATCGGGCGCCGTCATCAGCGGCTCGAGCGCGGCCGACCGCTTCGTCATGGGGCTCTTGCGAGCCGCGTCGGACGCCGTCGTCATCGGAGCGAGCACGCTCAGGGCCTCGCCGACGCACCTCTGGACGCCCGCGCGGGTATTCGCGCCGGCGGCGGAGCCGTTCGCCGCGCTTCGTCGAACGCTCGGGCTGCGCCCCGAGCCGACGCTCGTCGTCGTCACGGCCACCGGCGATCTCGACGGCTCGCTGCCGGCGCTCCGCGCCGCGATCGTCGCCACCACGCGCGCCGGCGGCGCGCGCTTGCGCGGGCGGCTACCGCCGACGGCGCGCGTCATCGTGCTCGAGGGTGAAGCGAACCCGTCGTCTCCGCACACGCCGCTCGCGCTCGCACCCCTCGTCGAGGGGCTGCGCGCCGAAGGCTTCGAGCGCTTGCTCACCGAAGGCGGCCCGTCGCTCGCCGGTCGCCTGCTCACCGAGGACCTGCTGGACGAGCTATTTCTCACCATTTCGCCGAAACTCTTCGGGCGCTATGCGGGCGATGCGCGCAAAGCCCTCGTGGACGGCGTCGACCTCGGGGGGAAAGCGCTCGAGCTTGCGAGCGCGCGGCGGCATGGTTCGCACCTGTTTTTGCGCTACACGCGCGCCTGAGCCGGCTATTGTGTCGGCCCATGAAGACTTCCCGCTGGAAGACGAAAGCGTTTGCCGGTCTCGTTCTCGGCGTCGTCGCGGCAGCCGGCTGTCGCCCCGGCGCGATGTCGCCCGCGTTCCCACCCGGATCCGGGAATCAGACGAGCGGACCTTCCGGTCCGGCGACGGCGGCCGAAGCCGAGACGTTCGTGCGCGAGGTCAACGCCGAGCTCAAGCGTCTCGCCGCCGAAGTCGATCGGGCGGCGTGGCTCAAAGCGACGTACATCACGCCCGACAGCGAGTACCTGGAAGCGAAAGCGCGCGAGAAGCTGCTCGAGTTCGTCACGCGCAAGGTCAAGGAGTCGCAGCGCTTCGCCGGCCTCGCGCTGCCGCCCGAAACGGCGCGCTCGCTCTACGTCCTCAAGTATTCGGCAGGGCTGCCTGCGCCGAGTGACCCGACGAAGCGCGCCCGCCTCGCCACCGTCAGCACCGAGCTCGAAAGCATCTACGGCAGGGGCAAGTACTGCTCGCCGAAGCTCGTCGGCAAGGGTGACGATCCGAAGAGCGATTGTCTGACCGTCGACGAAATCAATCGCTTGCTCGGCAAGCAGCGCGACTACGAGCTCTTGCTCGAGGCGTGGCGCGGCTGGCACACGGTGTCGCCGCCGATGCGCTCCATGTACGGCGAGCTCGTGACTCTCGGTAACGAGGGCGCGCGCGAGCTCGGCTTCAAGGACATGGCCGAGATCTGGAAGGGCGGCTACGACATGAGCGACGCCCAATTCGAGGCCGAGGCCGATCGGCTCTGGCAGCTCGTGCAGCCGCTCTATCAGAAGCTCCACTGCTTCGCGCGCGCTCGGCTCGCCAAACAGTACGGCGCGCGCGTCGACAAGAAAGCGCCGATCCCCGCGCACCTGCTCGGCAACCTCTGGGCGCAAGAGTGGCAGAACCTCTACCCGATGATGGAGCCGTACCCGGGGCGCGGCACCGTCGACCTCGACAAGCAGCTCCAGAACAAGAAATACGACGCGCAGAAGATGGTGAAGCTCGGCGAGCAGTTCTTCACGTCGCTCGGCATGCAGCCGCTGCCGAAGACGTTCTGGGAGCGCAGTCTGTTCGTGAAGCCTCGTGATCGCGAGGTCGTGTGCCACGCGAGCGCGTGGGACGTGGGGCTCTCGGGCGACATCCGCATCAAGATGTGCATTCGCCCCGAGTACGACGATCTCATGACGATCCATCACGAGCTCGGGCACAACTACTACTACTTGCAGTACGGCCATCTGCCGCCGCTCTTCCAAGCGGGCGCGAACGACGGCTTTCACGAGGGCATCGGCGACACGCTGATCCTCAGCATGACGCCGGGCTACCTGAAGAAGATCGGCATCCTCGACAGCGCTCCCGACGATCCGAAGAACGATCTGAATGCGCTCATGCGCCGGGCGCTCGAAGCCATCGCGTTCTTGCCGTTCGGCAAGGTCGTCGACGAGTGGCGCTGGCGCGTGTTCGACGGCCGCACCGCCGCCGCCGACTACAACAAAACTTGGTGGGAGCTCCGGAGGAAATACCAGGGCATCGCGCCCGATGGCGCTCGCAGCGAGACCGACTTCGACCCGGGCGCGAAGTATCACGTCCCGGCGAACGTCCCGTACACGCGCTACTTCATCGCGCGCATCCTCCAGTATCAGTTCCACCGCGCCCTTTGCCGCGCCGCCGGGCATCAGGGACCGCTCTACAAGTGCTCCATCTACGGGAGCCGCGAAGCGGGAACGAAGCTCATGGCGATGCTTCGCCTCGGTGCCAGCAAACCCTGGGCCGACGCGCTCGCCGAGCTCTCCGGCGAGCGCACGATGGATGCCTCGGCAATCCTCGACTACTACGCGCCGCTCGCCGCCTGGCTCGACGAGCAGAACAAGGCTGAGTCGTGCGGTTGGGACGGCGCGGTGGCTCTTCCGCCGCCGGTACCGGCGGCCGCTGTTGCCCCGGCTCCTGCCGCCGCGCCGGCGCCCGCCGTTGCCCCGCCTCCTCCGGGCGCCCCTGCACCCGCTGCGCCCCCTTCGGCCGCAGCGCCCACGGCGACGGCAGCGCCGGCGCCTTCCGCGGTACCTCCCGCGCCA
>DASUTR010001011.1:0-2247 GCA_036374535.1 Polyangiaceae bacterium | reverse complement strand
TCGCGGCCAAGCACGCGACCGAGGTCGTGACCCGCGTCCTCGCCCGACTGCCCGAGCGCGACCGCACGCTCATCGTATGCTTCGAGCTCGAGGGGCTCAGCGCGGCCGAAATCCAGACGATCGTGGGGCTTTCGCCGAACGGGGTTTGGGTGGCGCTGCATCGCGCGCGTAAGCGGTTTCGCACGATTTTCGTCGACCTCTACGGTCGAAGGGAGTGACGACCATGCCGGCCAGTGACGAAAAGACACTCGAGCGCTTCGTCCACGTCGCGGACAACTCGCTCGACGGGCGTATCGGCGAGCTCTTGCGCAACGTCCGGCGCCCCGAGCCCCTCGGCGCCGGGGAGCTCGAGCGTGTCGGCGCGCGCCTGCGCGCGGGCGGTGTTTCGCGCATTCACCCCGCGCGCTACGCGGTCTTGCTCGCAACGGGCATGCTCGCGGGAACGAGCTTCGCGTTTGCCGCCTACGGCGTGCAGCAGTTGATGCAGGCGCCGCGCCCGACCCGCGCTGCGGCGCCGCCCCCGAGCGCGACCGCCGTTCCAGCGCCGCCCGCCGTTCCACGCATGACCGAGCGCGCTCAGGCTGCGCCCGAAGAAGAGAAGAGCCGCCACGTGTCGAACCCGGCGCGCGTCGCCCCGTCGAGCGCGGGCGGCGGCGCGCTCGGCCGCGAGTCGGAGCTGCTCGCCCGAGCGCTTGCCAAGCTTCGCCGTGACCGCGACCCCGGCGTCGCGCTCGTCCTCCTCGACGAGCATGCGCGCGAATTCCCGGCGGGGGCCCTGCGACAGGAAGCCGACGTGGCGCGGTTCGACGCGCTCCTCGCTCTCGGTCGCGATGGGGAAGCGCTCGCGCACCTCGAGCGACTCCCGATCGATCGCCTGGGCCGCGGCGCCGAGCTCCGCGTCATCCGCGGCGAGCTCCGTGCGAAGGGCGATCCTCGACGGGCAATCGCTGATTTCGATCGAGCGCTCTCGATGTCGCTCGGCCCCGAGCTCGAAGAGCGCGCGCTCTTCGGCCGCGCGGCGAGCCGGCTGCGAACCGGTGACGAGAACGGCGGGCGCGCCGACCTCACGACGTATCTCGCGAAGCACCCGAACGGGCGATTTGCCGCGGAAGCGCGACGGCGGCTCTTTTGAGGCTCCGCGCCATTTGGCGTTGAACCCGGTCGCGGGGGCCCGGGACTTCGCGTCGCGCGCCCATCGACGCTATGGCTCCGCGGATGAGGCGCTTCACTCCGCTTTTCTCCGCCGGTGCCGGCGCGCTCGCCTTGACGCTTGCGCGTCCGGCCGCGGCCGAGGAATTTTTCGGCTCGGACAAGCTCTTGCACTTCGGGGTCTCGGCCGGCATCTCGCTCGGTGCGTACGGAGTCTCCACGCTATTTTTGAACGAACCGTGGCAACGCGCTTTGTTCGCGAGCGCGTTCACGCTGTCGCTCGGAGCGGGCAAAGAAGCCTGGGATGCCGCGGGTCACGGCGAGCCCTCGTGGCAAGACTTCGCGTGGGACGCTGCGGGCACCGGCGTCGGCGTCGGCATAGCGTTCACCGTCGACGTGACGGAACCCTTCACGTCCGCTAGCGGCCGCTAGGAACACGACAGCGCGTTTCGCTGCGTCGCACCGGATGTTGATCGACGCCATCCAACTCCACACAAACTGACGAGTACGAGTTCGCGATTCTGCCGCGGCGTGCGACATTTTGGTCACGCCGCGGCGGGCAGATACGTCGTCGCAGTTGCGTTGCGACCAAAGAAATGCGCTCCACGCGCATTTCGCGTTTTGTTGGACCGTTCTCACGAAGTTCCGGCGTCTGCGACCGAGGCCGAGCACGCAGCCGCCGCAACGAGGAGTCGCATGCGATGAGAACTGAGTATCCGCAAACGAAGACCGTCCTTGCAGGGATCGGTATCTGGGGCTTGGCCGTAGCGGGCTTCGCATGTTCCGACGATGGTACGACCGATGGATCGGGCGGAACGTCGGGCTCCGCAACCGGCGGTACGGGATTGGTCTCCACGGGTGGATCGTCCACCGGAGGCCAGGCTCCGACGGGCGGCGCAAGCGGCAACGGCGGTAGCTCGGGCACTGCCGGGACGCTCGGAACCGGCGGAAGCAGTGGCTCGAGCACCGGCGGCTCGAGCACCGGCGGCTCGAGCACCGGCGGCACCGACGTAGGCGGCGCCGGCATGGGTGGCGCGGGGACCGGCGGCGCGAGCATGGGTGGCGCGGGGAAAGGCGGCGCCGGCATGGGTGGCGCGG
>DASUTR010001010.1:0-3177 GCA_036374535.1 Polyangiaceae bacterium | reverse complement strand
CGGCCGCCGACCGCGTGGCTGAAGCGCAGAGACCCAAGCTGACGGACAGAGCGACCAATCGATACACGACCTGCTCCCGGGAGGTCCATCAAGCTTAACCATTATTGGGGGTTTTGCTAGCTCGACGGTAACGCACTATTTTCTTGGGGAAATCCCGCCCGGCCCCGCAGATTCCGCGGGGCAAGCCGGAAGCGGCGGGACTCCTCCCGCGCTCGCTCGATACGAATGGCGAGCGCCGGATCGCGACGGGCGAGCTTCTCGAACCGGGTGCGCGCCCTGAGCAGACGGCGCCGCACCGTGATGACGGAGCACCCCCTTTCCTCCGCGATGGACTCGGCCGTGGCGGTACTGAACCAATACGTCGCGAGGAGCGCGCGATCGCTCGAGGGCAGGCTGCTCATGACGCGCATCGCGCGGGCTGCGAGCTCATGGCCGACGTAGTCGGAGTGGAACGACGGCGCTTCCGGTTCGGACAGCGCTTCCCAGGACGCGTGCCGTCGCAGTCGGCGCTGGCGCATGGCGTACTTCAACGTGTTGGACGTGACCTGAGCCACCCAGCCGTCGAGGCACTCGGGATTACGCAGTGTGTCGATCTTCCGGAACACCGTCATGAGGACCTCGTGCACGAGGTCGTCGCGGTCGTGGTCGGCCCCGAGAACGGCATACACGTGGCGGCGTATTTTGGACTCGAAGCGGGCGTGGAGCCGCTCGGGCGTGAGCGCCGGGGCCGTGGTCATGTCGATTCCTGAATGCGCAACCAAGGGACGGGTCTCCCTTCCTGCAGTGGCAGCGCAACGCGCATTCCGTCAGAACTGCCGTCAGAAGTGCTACGTCCGGCGAGAGCGCTTCTCACGCTCCCCGAGCGCCGCGACGAAAGCCTCTCGCGCCGTGCGCAGGCGCGAGTAGGCGGTGTTCAGCGGGATCCCGAGAATCTCGGCGACTTCGGGGACGGTGAGCTCGTCGAGCTCCACCATCATGAACACTTCCCGTTTCGCCTCGTCGACCTCCTGCAGGAGCTCGAAGAGGAGCTTGACCTGGTCGTTCTGTTCTACGAGCTCGAGCGGAGTCGGCGTCCGGCGCCCATCGGGCTCTGCCGCGAGGGCGGCTCCAGACGCCTCCTTCGTGCGTTGCGCGCGGTGATACGTGCTCACGATGCGCCGTGTGATCCCGTAGATCCAGCTTCGCAGCGATTCCGGACGCTCGAGGCTGTCGAGCCGAGAATGGATGACGATGAACACTTCTTGAACAACGTCGTCCGTCGCCGCGGTGCTCACCCCGAGGCGTCGAACGGAGGACCAGACGAAGTCGAAGTACCGTCGATAGATGGACTCGAACGACGACACGCCTGCGGTCGGATCCCGCTCGGGCGGCTCCCCGCCGGCTTTAGTCAACGGCGCCGGCCATCGTGGTCACCGTGCAGTGGCACCACGGACCACCGTCCGTCAAAAAATCCATTCCGCGCCGAACGACGCTCCGGCGGCGACCGGTTCGAGCTCGGAGACGGTGCCGAGACCCTCGATGACCAGGCGCGGGCGCGACAGTTCGACCGCGCCGCCGACGCCTGCGAAGAGGGCCAAAAAGTCCCACGGGTAGACGCGACCGATCGCACCGACGCCGAGCGCCGGCCAAAAAGCTCCCTCGGAGCGCGGCGAGACGCCGTCGCCGTAGCCCTGCGCCGTGACGTGCTCGAGCGTGACCGTGGCGCAGGGAGCGATCTCGACGGCGCGCGAACGAAAGCCGTAGCAACCCGAAAGCTCCGCCGCGGTGCGAGCGAGATCCGCGCCGGACGTCTCGTTCGGCTGCGGCGCAGCGACCCGCTGGTCGGGCGAAATTCTACCCGTCAGCATCACTTGCCACGCGTCGTAGCGCGCGCCGATGCCGAGGCCGACGGCGAACGCCGGGTGCGGAAGCGGACCGGTTTCCACGCTGCCGAAGGGCGCTCGAACCACCACGTTCCATGCCCGGGAGCTCGGCGGTTCGGTCGTCGTCGAAGGTGTGTCGGACGATGCCGTCTCCTTGGGCGGGACGGCTGCCGGAGTCGCGCTCGGCTGGTCGAGCCCACCGTCGCGCGCGTTCTCGGCCGCCGCATCAGCGCTCGTCGAGGATGTGCCGGCATCGGGCGCCGCCAGCGGCGCCGCGCCGCCGTCCGTGTCCGCGGCGCTCACGTCGATCCCGAGAAGCAACGCGAGGGTGACCGCGGCGGCACCCGCGAGGTCGGCGCACCGCTCCGATGCGATGACGCGCTTTCGGACCTCGCGACCATCCCGTACCAACAAGGTGAGCGAGAATCGGCCGTCGGCGCGTTCGATGCTCCCCTCGACCGCGAGCTCGTCGGTCTTGTCGCGGGACGAGCCCGTGAGGGCGCGAATTCGGTCGAGGACTTCGGCGCGCTGCGGGCACGCCGCAGGGGCTTCCCACCGCAGCGTCATTTCGGCGCGCGCTCGACCGGCTGCGAACGCCACGGCGGCGAGCAGAGCGAGCGACGTAATGAGCGCCTTCGAGGGAGCTCGGATCGTTCGACGCACCGCCACGGTTCTCAACTACACCGTGCGCGACGCTCCAACCAGCGCGACCGTGGCGCCGGTTGACCCGGACGGTAGGTCCGATGCCGAGCACCGGCGGTTCGGCCGGTTCCCGCCGGGGGGGTGGTAGCGCGGGCAGGGGCGTGTCCGGCGCTGCCGGCGGAGCCCTCCCTGGCTCAGAGGAGGAAGGACACGCCGACGCCGAACACGGGGAAGCCGACGCGCATCGTCAGCGTGAAGTTACGGGTGAAGTGAAAGCGCCCTCCGGCGCCGAGGCTCGGCCAGACATCGACCTTCTTGTCGGTACGAATCGCGACCCCGGGCTCACCGAACACCGACCAGTTCTCCGACAGCCAGAAGTTCCACTGCATGGCTCCCGAAAGGAGCCAGTGGTCGTGCGTGAGCCAGTTCACTCCGAAGCCGACGCCCACCGAATCGTTGACGCGGCGAATGAACCCCTGATCGGCGACGTTGAACGTGCCCTGAAAGCCGACGCCGAGCTCGCCGTGGTGGTGGAACGGCGCGAGCACGCCGTGCGGCTCGGCTTCGAAGACGTACGACGGGTGGTCGAGATCGTTCCGAATCGTGGAACGGTCGGCGCGCGCGTTGGAAGCGACGAGTAAGAGCGCAAGCGCGACGAGAAGCGAGATCGGTC
>DASUTR010001009.1:0-17213 GCA_036374535.1 Polyangiaceae bacterium | reverse complement strand
GTCGTCGTGAGGGTTACGTTCGGGAAGAGCTTGCGCGAGGCGGGATTCTTCAGGGAGAAATCCTGCGAGACGGCGACGCACGAGACTTCGTTACCCATGCGCAGCGCGATGCGAACGCTCATCGCGTTCGGCTCGCGGTAGCGCTCCGGCGTGGAGTCCCAATCCGTACCGCCGAACATGAGGCGGTAATCGCGGAAGCTCCGGAAGAGATCACGGCCGGCGGGATCGCGGCCGGCACGGTACGTGAGACCCGTCGCGCTCTCGATCTTACGTGCGAGCTGCTCGGGCGTGAGGAGGGTCCCCGGGCCGACGCCCGCGAGCGCGAGCGCGCGGCGCGCCGTCTCGTCCGTCTCCGTCGTGCCGACGGCGCGGAAGAACGGTCCCATGACGATCGCTTTCACGAGCGGCTTCAAACGCAGGCCGAAGGGCCCCGCGAACTCGCGCCGCAGGCGCTGAATCTCGAGCTGCTGCATGCGGTACGCGACGTACTTCGCCCGATAGTCCTCGCCGAGCGTGTCGGTCGGCGGGGTGAGAATCTCGGTGCCGATGAGATCGGCGAGCACCGGCATGAGTACGCCGAGCGCGTAGCGCTCGTGGCGCGACACCTGCTCGGCGAGCCAGCGCACGGGGTCGCGCGTGTCGGTCGAGGGTTGCGTCGCGGAAAGGAACGAGGCCGGCGGCAGGTGCGATTGGTTGTTGCGGTTGCCGCCGTTGTTGCCGCCCGGGCGATACTCGCCCGCCGGCCCGAAGTTCTTGAAGTGTCCGGCGATGGGGTCGATGGCGGCGTGGCACACGGTGCACGCCGGGTATTGCTGCGTCGCGAGCTCGAGGTCGGCGTCGAGCGGCAACTTCGCCGTCGAGAAGTCGGAGAGCTTCATCACCGGAATCGCGAGCAACCGCTCGAGCACGAGGCGCGCACCGCGGGTGCGCTGCTGGTTGCTCGAAGAGGACGGGTACCGGACGAGTGACGACGGCATGGTCAAGATGCCGACGTGCGGGTAGGCGCCCGCCGTGTCCGGGCTCGCGCGAAGCGCGTTGTCTGCACTGGGCGACAGCGGCAGCACCTTGAACTCGGTCGCGTCGTTCGCCGCGTCGGCGTCGAAGAGCGACGCCCGCTGCGCGTCCGGCACGCCGTAGATGGTGGCGGAATACGGATTCACGAGCGCGTAGTTCGCCGTGACGAGCTCGGTGAGCGGAAGATCGCGCCGCACGATGTGGCGCACGAGCTCGAGCGGCTCGCGCGCGACGGCGTCGATGGCGAGGTCGTTCAACGCGTCCGTGCACGTCGCCGGATCGGCCGCAACGGCGCCGCAGCAAGTTTCTTCGGCCGAATCGCAGCAGTTGTTCGTGCGCTCGGGCGTGCAGAGCGGCAGGTAGTAGCTGTTTTGGGGATAGTCGCGCAGCTGGTTCAGGAGCTGGTCGCCGCGCACGAGCGAGCTGTACGCGTCGGTGAGCAGCGAGTCGCCGTACATTTCCTGCGCGCGCGTGAGAAACGCTTCGCTCTGCATGAGCTCGTCGAGCTTCTGCCCGAGCGCTTCTTCCGTGTCCGAAAAGGCATCCATCTCTTCGGGGGTCGCGAGCTCGCCCGTGAGTACGAACTTCGCGCGCGCGTAGGTGGCGCGGGGGCTTGCGAGCGTGAGCTTCGAGAGGGCCGAGGCCGCCGCGTCTTCCGGGGTCTTCGTGCAGGCGGGCGGGTCCGAGAGTTTCTCGACGAAGCTCTTGAGGAGCGCCGCTTCGTTGCCGTCTTTCGGAAGCACTTCGCCGCCGACGTGCTCGATGCGGCCGGTGGGCTTCGCGAGCAAGATGGGCATCGTGCCCTCGGGCGTATCGATGGGCGTCGTCGCGTACTCGGTGAGGACGCGCACGTTGCGCTCGGCGAAGTCGGGCTCGCCCGGGAACGTCAGCCGCAGGTTCAGGTTCTGCTGCCTCGCGAGACCGAACTCGTTGTGGCAACCGATGCAGCGCGAGAACACGGGACCGTAGAGCTCCCACGAGAACGACTGCTCCGGCGTCGTGCAGGTGTTCGTCTCGGTCACGCCGACGCTGCCGGCCGCGCCGCCGCTGCCGCCGCCGGGAGTGCCGCCCGTGCCGGTCGTGCCGCTCGTGCCGCTCGTTCCCGAGGGGCCGGCGCCATTTTCGTTCGGGTTCTCGATGGAACCCGAGCAGGCAAGAACGATGAGCCCGAGGCTCGAGACCGCGAGTGTGCGCAGGTCGGTCACCGGATCACCTCCGAAGGTGTGACTGTCACTGATTAGTAGGAACCCGAAACCGGTTCCAGAGGTGCAAAATCAGCCGAAAATCCGAAGAAAAAATGCGTGCCACTCCACGCTCGGCGGAAGCATCCGGCGAGCATGGATTGATGTGTGGAAATAGGCTCCGAAACGGGGCCTCGTGCCCCTGGGGCCATCACACCGCTCGCGTATAACGGTGCTTAACGCCGAGCGGAAAATACTCTGCGTCGCCGAACGGAAAAAGTCGCACGCGCGGCGTTCGGCGCTCGGGCGGCACGTAGGCGAGAAATTCGCCGTTCGCGCGCTCGAGCTCGGCACGCACCGCACGCGCAATGTCCGCTTCGAGCGCCGGCGAAGCATCGGCGTTCACTCCGAGCTCGACGGCGAGCGCAAGCTCGGTGTTTTCGTCGGCGTCCGTCGCGATCTCGAGCACGAACTTGCCCGTCACGTGCGCGGCGAGGTCGCTCCGCTCGAGCGCGGGGCTCACGTTCTCGGGGTACACGTTCGCGCCGTAGAACGAGAGCGCGAAGCTCCCGCGTCCGAAGACGAATACGAACGGCAGCGCTCGTTGTTCGCGCTCCGCCGCGAGCTCTTGCCGGGGATCGAAGCCGTGGTCGCGCAGGAAGGCGAGCATCGCGTCGTGCGCGACGATCCCTCCGCGATCGAGGATCCGGTAGCGTACGAGCGGGGCGCCGCCGTCTCCGGTAAACAAGAGCTCGCCTCCTTCCGTTTCGAAGTAGCGGTGGCACGGGTCGTACTGGCACAGCGTCGGCAGGCGAGCTTCGCCGAAGAGCGTGCGTGCCGTTTCCGGATGCGCCGCCAGGTAGCGCCGGATCGCAATCGTGAGCGGCGTTTCGTTGGCGAGCACACCGCCGTCGGCGGTGCCGTAGAGCGACGCGGAATGACGCGCCGGATCCGTGGCGCCCGCGCGCTCGCAGACGAGGGAGCGCCACGCTTCGCTGAACACTTCGCCGGCGGTCACGAGGCGGACGCCGTACCGGCTCCAGTCGAGTCCGTCGGCGAGGCCCGCGTCGATCACGTCCTTCAGGAACGGAGGGTAGCCGAAGAGCACCGTTCGTTCGAACGACGGAGCGAGGGCGCGCACGACCCGCAGGATTTCGGCGCGCTGGTTGCCCGGCGTGACGAGCGTCAGCGGATAGCCCTTGGCCGCGAGGTGTCGGCACGCCGCGATCGTGTACATGCCGCCCACCCACGAGCCGAGCGCGAAGCAGACGACGCCGAGCGTTCGGTAGCCGTCGGCCCGGAAGGAGTCGGAAAGGACCTGCTCGAAGCGAAACGCCGTTCCGAGCTCGTCGCTCACGAAGCGGGGCCAGACGGCGGGCTCGCCCGTGGATCCCGACGAGACCGCGACGAAGTCCGAGCTCGCGAGCTCGCCGTGGCGGCAGAGCGCGCGGAGCTCGTTCGGGGAGTGATACTCCTTCTTGCTCGTCGCCGGCACGCGTGAGAATTCGTCCAGGGTACGTACGGCGGCCGGAACGACGCCGCGCTCGGCGAGAAACGCGCGATACGCGGGCACGCTCGTCGCGACATCGTGAAAGAGAGCAAGGGCTCGCTCACCGGCGCCGCTCGTCACCCGTTCGGCGAGCACCTGGTCGAGCGAAGCGTCATAGAAACGGCGCAGGGCCTCGAGCGCCCGCTCGGGTTGATCCTTCGTCAGCGGCATCGAACGCAGGATAGACCGTGGCGAAGGGCCTCGCCGATCTGGCACGGCCATTGCTGAGACAGATGGCCATGCAACGACATTGGAGAGGCCTCGTCGTCCTGTTCATGTTGCTCGCGCTCGCCTTCGTGGCCGCCATCTGGGCCGACTCCATCGCCTTCGCGCTCGGAGCCCTCGTTTCCGGCCTCGTATTGGCGTTCGTGATGGCGACGGCCTGGATGCGCCCGGACGGGCATTCGCCCGAGCACCATCCGCCGGTCGACCGCGTGCTCGACGACACGAACCCGTGAGCAGCCTGGGTGAGGCGTCCTGCTACGGCGCCGGAAAATGCCACTCCAGGCGGCGAGGGTGTGGCTACGCGGTGGGCCCCTCGCTTACGAGCTCGCGCAGAGTTTTCCGAACTAGGGCGAGGTCGAACGGCTTTTCGAACCAGGGAGTCGAAACCTTCCGGCGAATGTCGTTCTCCTCATTCCCCGCGTAGCCGCCCGACATGAAGACGAAGCGGGCTTCGATGCCAGGAAGCTCCTGTTTTGCCACCTCGAAGAGCTCCTGTCCGCTCATACCGGGCATCAGCAGATCGCAGAGCACGGCGTCGAAGCTCGCGCCGCGTGCCGCCGCGCGGAGCTCGGCGAGCCCTTCCTGGGCGCTCGTGACGACCGTCACGTCGTATTCGGGCTCGAGCACGAGCGAGAGGGTTCGGCCGACGGCAGCTTCGTCGTCGATGACGAGCACGCGACCGCGCCTGCTGCCCGACGCAACGTCGGGGGCGCTCGGCTCCGACTTGCCCTTTTCCCCGATCCAGCGCGGAAGCGTGACGGTGAAAGCGCTGCCCTGTCCCGGCGTGCTCTTCACGACGATCTCGCCGCCGTGTGCGCGCACGATGCTCCGGCAGATCGGCAGCCCGAGGCCCGTACCGACCCCGGGCGGCTTCGTCGTGTAGAAGGGATCGAAAATGCGGTCGAGTACGTCGGGCGTCATGCCCGACCCGTCGTCGACGACCTCCACGCGGATCGTCTCACCGTCGCTCGCGAGCTCGATGCGAATCTCGTGGTTCGCCGGATCGCCCTCGGGTATCGCCTGCGCTGCGTTCAGCACGAGGTTCAAGAAGACTTGTTCGAGGCGCGCACCGTTGCCGAGCACGGCCGGCACGTCGGCATAACGGCGCGTGACGCGAGCGCTCTTCGCGGTCGCGCTCTCCGCGACGTCGAGCGCCGCTTCGAGCACGGACTCGATGCGAACGGGGCCGCGCGCCCAGCCGTCGGCGCGCGCGAACGTCTTCAGATCGCGCACGATCGTCGCGACGCGTTCGGCCCCGTGGCGCGCCTGGCGCACGCGCTCGAGCAGCTGCTCGGGCGAGCGCTGCCCGTCCGTCTTCGTGAGCTCCCTCTCCATGAACTCGAGGTTCAGAACGACGTACGCGAGCGGATTGTTGATCTCGTGCGCGACGCCTGCCGAGAGCACGCCGAGCGCGGAGAGCCGCTCGGCCTGCGCGAGGCGAGCTTGAATGGCCTTGCGCTCCGTCACGTCGCGCGCGAACGCGAGTACGGCGCGCTCGCCGTCGAGGTCGATGGGGATCGAGCTGATCTCGATCGTGAGCGTTCGGCCGTCGATCGAGCACGAGCGATACTCGTGGGGTTCCGCCGCTTGCTGTCCGGTTTCGACGAGCCGCCGGATGCGCCGCATGGCGGTCGCGGCGTCCTCGGGATCCATGAACTCGGTGATGCGACGGCCGTAGCCGTCTTCGGGTGCCGCGAGCCCGAGCATGCGCGCGGCGCGTTCGTTCAGGTACACGATGGCCCCTTCGCGCAAGATCGCGACGCCGTCGGGAGCGCCTTGCACGACCTTGCGAAAGCGCTCCTCCGACTCGCGGAGCGCCGTCTCGGCCCAGCGTCGCGTGCTGAGATCGAGGATGCAGGCGACGTGGCACCGCCGCCCGCCGACGACCGCGTTGCTGAGCGCGACTTGGATGGGGACGCGCTCGCCGTCGGGCCGCATCACGATCGTTTCGAAGACTTCCTCGACTGCTTCACCCCGATCTCGCCGGCGCTTGCGCTCGACGAGCGCCGAAATGGCTTCCGGAGCGACGGCGGCCATGGCTCCGCCCATGGCGTTCAGCTCCTCGGCGCTTCGGCCGAGGATCTTCTGCGCGAGCTCGCTGACGTAGTGACTTCGATAAGGCTCGGCATCGACCTCGGTGATGGTGATGCCGAAGCCGGCGCGCTCGGCGGCTAGCCTGAGGAGCTCGAGCAGCGAGTCGTCGCCGAGCGAGATCGGTCCGGTGTTTTCGGTCGACACGCGGCGCTCGAAGGTAGCCGGTCCCTCGTCGCGTGACGATCGAAATTTGGCCCATGCGGCGCGGGTATGCGAACGGACGGGTCATGAGCATCGCCAACGTTCGTTGTTCGTTCCGCGGGCTGAGCTCGCTCGCGTCGTTCGGCGCGCTCGTCGCGCTCGCCGTCTCCACCGTTTCCTGCGCGCGTGACGGCCAGGCAGTCGCTCGCGCGCCGAGTCCCAAAGCTACCGCCGCCGCGGTCCCGGCTGCACCGCCGGCGAGCGAAACCTCGCACGCGCGGCGAGTCGGCGACTTTTCGGTGCACATGATCAGCGGGACGTTCCGAAAGCAGCCCGCGCTGCTCACCGAACGCGTGACGAGCGAAGAGTACGGGCGCTGGGTCATCGAGTACCGACTCGAAGACAACGACGGAGCCACGACGCTTCGCGTTTGGATGAATCAGGATTCCGGTCAAGTAGAGAAGGTGAGCCGCGTCGTGGACGGCGCCGAAAAGCCGGCGACCGTCGCCGACTTCGACGCGCTGATGGCGTCCGCGAGCGTCGTTCCCGACACCAACGAAGGGCTCGTCGCGAACAGCTCGGGCACGTGCACGCTCGGTCCGGCGGAGCTCGACTGCGAAACGAAGAGCTACAAAGTGCGGATTGGGGAGCACGAGGCGAGCCTCGGCGTCACACACAGCGACGCGCTGCCCGGCACGGATCTCGCCGGTCAGATTACGGCCGCCGACGGCAGCGTGCTCTATCGCTCCGAGCTCATCGAGCGCGGCAACGAGAGCGAGACGGCGAACGACTCGTTCGCGCTCCGCTGAGGCTCGCTTCGCGCTGAAATGTAGCGCTGCGGGCAGACGGCGTCCACCGGGCGTTCGGCCGCGTGGCGCCGGGGTGCGCGCGAGCGCGCGCCTTTGCTAGCATTCTCGCCGCACGTGACCGACCCCGCTCATTTTCGGCATTGCAGTACCTGCAAGCGCCCCATCCCCTTCGGTGCGCAGTACTACAAGTGTAGCGTTTCGACCTGCAACCGAATTCGCACCGGACTCTTTTTCTGTTCCGTGGAATGCTGGGATGCACACCTTCCGATGATGCGTCACAGGGAGGCATGGGCCGAACCCGCGTCGGCTCCCACGAAAGCGGAATATGATCGCGAGCAGGCCGCTTCTTTGCTACGCGAGTCATCCAACAAGGAGCATCGAATGAGCGACGAATCCAATCAGCAGCCCCCGGCCCCGAGCGGCGAATCGCCGCGCGACGTTCTCGTCGTGGTGTCGAAGCTCAAGGCATACATCAAGTCGAAGAGCGGCATGAACACGTCGGACGGCGTCATCAGCGTGATCTCGGATCAGATCCGCAAGCTCTGCGATCAGGCTGCCGCGAACGCGCAGCGCGACGGTCGCAAGACGGTCATGGATCGCGATTTCCAGGCCCTGAACGTGGGCGGTCCGTCGACGGGAGTCTGAGGGAGGCGGCGTCTCGGGGCGCGCCGCGCGAGCGCGCCCCCCGCAGGGGCCGTTCGCTGCGTGGAGCGCTGACTACGGCAGGGGATCCGGAGTGCACCCGCGGCCGCGGCAAGCTTCGACGTCCACGCCGAGGAGTTTCTGGGGCTCTTTGGCCCAGCATCCCTCGCTCGTCGTGTCGTAGCTCCTCTCGTACACGCGCTCGCCCGGCCCGGCGTTGCCGAAGACGGGGACCGTCACGCGCTTGCCGCTCTGGAGCTTGATGCGCGTTCGGAAGAGATAGTAGTTCCGATTCTCGGCGCGGCTCGAGTAGCCCTCGGACGGAGCGCTGAACAAAAGTCGGTAGTCGAGCGAGCACCCCGTTGCTCCGAGCTCGACGTCGTGGAGAGCGTGGTCGTGCACCTTGACGCCGAACGGCGCTTTCTGACTCCAAGCGAGCGCGAGGGCGGGCGAGCCGACGACGGCGAACAGCGCGAACGTACGAAGCAGCGAGCGCGTGGGCTTCACGAGATTTCTCCGCGTTTCACAGGTTGACGGGGGTCAGCCAGCCGAGCCTCCGCTCGTCCTTGCCGGTCACGGCACGAAGGTAGGCGCGCTGGAAGAACGCGCCGAGCGTTTGTTTACCGGTCTTGAACTTGATCCCGTCGAGCTCGCGCACGGGTGTGACCTCGGCGGCGGTGCCCGTGAGGAACACCTCGTCGGCGCGCAGGAGAGCCTCGCGCGAGAACGCCCGCACGGTGACGCGCACGCCGTGCTCGGCGGCGAGGTCGAGCACGCAGTCGCGCGTGATGCCGGGGACGATCGAGCTCGACTCGTCGTTCGTGCAGAGCTCGCCGTTCTTCACGAAAAACACGTTGTGGCCCGTGGCGCTCGCGACCGTGCCGTCCTGATTCAGGAGAATGGCGTCGTCGAAGCCGTGGTCGAGCGCTTCGTGGGCGGCGAGCACGTTGTTCGCGTAGTGACCGCTCGCTTTCGCCATCGTCGGAAGCATCGAGTGGTGCACCTTGCGCCAGCTCGAGACCATCACGCGAATGCCGTTGCGGAGCGCGTCCTCGCCGAGGAACGTACCGAGCTCGCGCACGGCGATGAACGCCTGGACGGAGCACTCGACCTTGGGCTTCAGATCGATGGGGCCCATGCCGTAGAACACGAGGGGCCGCAGGTAGCCGTTCTGCGTGCCGTTCTTGCGCGTGACCTCGACGGCGCCACGCACGAGCGCATCCGGGCCGTAGGGCACGCGCAGGCCGTAGAGGCGCGCCGAGAGGAGCAGGCGATCGACGTGGTCGCGGAGCCGCACGAGCACCGGCCCCCGGCTCGACGGATAGCAGCGAATGCCCTCGAACACCGCCGTCCCGTAGTGCAGCGCGTTCGCGTAGTAGTGAACGTGAACGTCGGACGAGTCACGAAGCTCGCCGTCGCTCCACACCCAGCGCGCGAGCTTCTGGCCCTTCGGTCGCGCCCCCGTGAGCGCGTCCTCGTCCGGCATGGCGTCGAAATTCGGCCACTCCTTGTCGAGCGACATGTCGAAGAGCCTACTCCTCGAGAACGCCGAGGTCGACGCCGGATCGTCTTTTTTGATCCGGAGTGGGCGACCGAAGTCACATGAGGTCAACTACGATGCGCGCCGCACGATCATCGCTCGCGGGTAAGCTCTCACCGTTTCGAACGGCGCGAGGGTTCTTCGCCACGCTCTGCCTCTTGGGCTCGGGTTGCAGTCGCGCCGAGGCGCCGCCACCGGACGCCCCCGCTGCTCCCACGGCGCTCCCCGCCGCGGCGCCGGCTCCCACGACGCCTGCCGTGACGCAGACGGAAGCGCCCGTGGACGCGAAGACGTTCGCCAAGGGATTCCACGAGCTCTTTCTCCACGACGAGTGTACGGGCCCGTTTCCCCCGCAGCCCGACACCTGCGCGCACGCGCGAGTTCACGAAAAGACATTCGCGTTCGGCGGCGCGCCCGGTACCGTGTACGACGTCACGCTGCGAATCCGCGGCATCTTCGAGCCGACCACCATCGAAGGCGGAACCACGCCCGACCCGAAGCACCCCTACTTCAAGGTGGGCGGGACGGTGAAGACGCTCGATTGGTCGTACTGGCACATCGAGGTCTCCGAGCCGAAGCAGACCTACTACCTCAACAATTACCCGTCCGTCGCGCACGTCATCTACAAGGAAGACTTCGAAGCGACGATTCAGGTCGCGGCCGGCGCCAAGGTGGTCGTCCGCGCCATCGACGGCAACGATCGGCAGATCGACAACGGCAAGCCGGGCGCCGACCGCAATCAGATCATCGAGGGCGTCGTCGACAAGCCCCTCGCCGGTCAGATGCTGCGGCTCGACGTGATGAGCGTCTCGCCGCGGTGAGCTTCGGCCGGAGCGTCCAAGAGCTCGCGGACGCGCGGCACGACTTTCGTGCCGAGGAGCTCGATGCTGCGCATCATCTGCGCGTGCGGCATGGGCCCGTTCGAGTACTTGAGATCGAAGCGCGAGAGCGACAGCGTGCGTGCGGTCGCGGCGATCTTCCGCGCGACCGTTTCGGGCGACCCGACGAAGAGCGCGCCGCGCGGGCTCGCTTCGGCTTCGAACTGGGCGCGCGTCGGCGGTGACCAGCCCCGCTCTTTTCCGATCTTCGTGCGAAGCTCGAGGTAGTGCGGCCAGAGCTCCTCGCGCGCCCGTTCGTCCGTGTCGGCGACGTGGCCCGGTGAGTGGACGCCGATCGGACGCGCGCCGAATCCGAACTGAGCGAGCGCTTCCTCGTAGAGGTCCACGTACGGCGCGAAGCGCGCCGGCTCGCCGCCGATGATGGCGAGCATGAGGTCGAAGCCGTAGCGCGCGGCGCGTACGACGGACTCGGGGCTTCCGCCCACGCCGACCCACGTGCGCAGGAGACCATTCTCGATGGGCGGGTAGACGAGCTGGTTCTCGAGCGGAGGCCGCGTCGAGCCCGACCACGTCACCGGAGCGCCGGAGCGCACCTTGGCGAAGAGCGCGAGCTTGTCCTCGAAGAGCTCCTCGTACTGCTTGAGGTCGAGCCCGAACAGCGGAAAGGATTCGGTGAACGAGCCGCGTCCGAGAATCACTTCCGCGCGGCCGTTCGATACGGCGTCGAGCGTGGAAAAGCGCTGAAACACGCGGATGGGATCGTCCGAGCTCAACACCGTGACCGCCGAACCGAGCCGAATGCGCTTCGTGCGGGCGGCGATGGCGGCGAGCACGACCTCGGGCGCGGACACCGTGAAGTCGTCGCGATGGTGCTCGCCGACGCCGATGAACGCGAGGCCGAGCTCGTCGGCGAGCACCGCTTCCTCGACGACATCGCGAATCACCTGAGCGTGGGGGACGAGCGCGCCGTCGGCGCCGCGGGTGCGGTCGCCGAACGTATCGACGCCGATTTCGAGGTCGGACATGGGTCTCTAGAATCTAAGCACGCGACGCTTCGCTGCCAGGGGGGTGCTAGGCTCCCGCGCCGTGTTTTCGCGTCGCAGCGTAACGGTGGGAGAGCCGAACCGATTGTCACGAGCGCTCGCGGCGGCGCGCGAGCGAGGCGCGCCCTTGGTCGAGCTCACCGCCGGAAACCCGACGACCGCCGGTATCCCGTACGACGACGAGCGCGTGCGTCGCGCCCTCTCGCCGTCCGGTCCGATTCGCTACGAGCCCGAGCCATTCGGTCTCGCGAGCGCGCGGCTCGCCGTCGCGGCGCTTTGGGCCGAGCGAGCGCTCCGCGTGCCGCCCGAAAACGTCGTGATGACGGCGAGCACGAGCGAGGCGTACGCCTTCGCCTTCAAGCTCCTCTGCGATCCGGGCGACGAAGTCCTGATTCCCGCGCCGAGCTATCCGCTCTTCGAGCACCTTGCCGCGCTCGATTGCGTGTCGCTCGTTTCCTACCCGCTCGTCTACGATGGGGGTTTCGCGATCGATTTGGCGTCGCTCCGCAGCGCCGTCACGCCGCGGACGCGCGCGGTCGTGCTCGTGAGCCCCAACAACCCGACCGGCTCGTACGTGAAGCGCGGCGAGCTCGCGGCGCTCGGTGAGCTAGGGCTGCCGCTGATCTCCGACGAAGTGTTCGCCGAGTACCCGCTCGTCCGCGACGCCACGCGCGCCGTTTCCGCGCTCGAGGAAGCGCGCGTGCTCGTGTGCGCGCTCGACGGGCTCTCGAAAGCGGCGGCGTTGCCGCACGTGAAGCTCGGCTGGATGACGCTCGGCGGGCCCGTGGAAGCGGTGCGCGAGGCGCTCGCGCGGCTCGAGCTCGTGGCCGATACGTTTCTCTCCGCGAGCACTCAGGCCCAGCTCGCGCTGCCCGAGCTCCTCGCGAGTCGCCACGTCGCCGCGGGCGCGATTCGGCTACGGCTCGCGACGAACCACGCGCTCCTCGTCTCGGCGTGCGCCGGCTCGACCGTGACGCCGCTCGAGCTCGAAGGCGGCTGGTACGCCGTGCTCAGGCTTCCGAACGTCGCGACCGACGAAGAATGGGCGCTCGCGCTGCTCGAAGCCGGAGTGTCCGTGCACCCCGGCTACTTCTTCGATTTCGTAGGCCCGCCTCACGTCGTCGTGAGCCTGCTCACGCCGGAGCCCGACTTCGCGACAGGGGTCGAGCGCTTACTCGCGTGCGTGGAAGCGCACTGACTCCCCGTACGAAGGGGACTAGCCGCAAAGCCGCAAAGAGCGGAGGAGCACGCTATCGGAGAAATTGGTTGGGCGAAGCCCAATCAATATTCCGCTGGCGGCCTCCTCCGCCCTCGGCGCCTTTGCGGCTAATCCGGAGCGTACGGGGCGCCCCGGGCCTACGGTCGTGGGACCTACGCGGAACGGCGGCGCGTCACGAAGATGCCCGCGAGGCCGAGCGCCGCGAACAGGCCGAGGCTCGAGCCCCGAGGAGCGCCGGGGACGCGGCAGCCGCAACCACCCGGCTTCTCTTCGATCGGGGGCGGGCCTTCGTCGCCGCCGCCTTCGCTCGAGCCTTCGTCGCTCGAGCCTTCGCTCGACGAACCTTCGTCGGACTTCTCGGAGCCGCCTTCGTCCTTCTTTTCCTCGCCGCCCTCGGCCGCCTTTTCGCCGTCGCCCTCGGCCTTCGGGGCGTCCTTCTTCTTTTTCTTGTTGTCGCCCTGGAACACGATCGAGCGGCGGTCGATGACCTCGTTTTCGCCGTCGAACGTGATGGTCGTCGCGGTGCCGACGATTTTACCGTCGCGCGTGTCGCGTACCGTCACCTTGTATTCACCGGCGTCGTAGCCGAGGTCGCGCTTCACCTTGAAGCTGAACTTCGTGCGGGACTCGATCTTCGACGTGCCCGCGTCGAGGAAGCCCACGTCGACGCTCTCGATGAGCGGCTGGCGGCCTTCGAGCGGCACCTTGCGCTCGACGACGCCCTCCTGTCCGTCGACCATCGCGCGCTCGAAGTAGACGAGCGGCTCGAACTCGAACTTCATGGGCACGTACGCCACGTCGGGCGGGCGCGGCAGGAAGATCTTGAGCTCGAGCATCCACGCTTTGTCGCTCCGCTCCTTGAAGCTCTTCTTGCCCCACTCGATGCGTCCGGCGGCGAGCGCGGACGACGCGGTGAGCACGAAGACCAGCGACCAAGCGAACGTCAGGAACAGGCGGAGCTGGGAGCGAAACGTTTGCAACGGGACCTCCGAAGGGCCGCCACCCTAACACGGCTTTTTCCGTAGCGGGCGCTTCAGTTTTGCCAGCGGATCGGCGCGACGAAGCGAAACGTTCCGACCACCGCGACGGAGCGGTCACCGCTCGTTCCCGGCGTGGCGCAGCTGCCGTCGCCGCTCACGCGATAGACGTCGTCGCCGGCATCGGTCGTCTCGTCGAACGCGTTTCCCGCGACGTTGACGACGCAGCCCATGGGAGAAAATTGCGTTCTGTCTGTGTGATGGACGACGATCGGCAAGGCGAGTGACGAGGCGGTCTCTCCCGGCTCGAGCTCCGGGAACGACATCGTGATCGTGGCCACTTCGTCGACGGGCGCCGGGCCGAACCCAACGTACGCGCCGGGCGCCGTGTACGCGGTCATTGGCACGCCCGCACCGGAGCGCATCCGCCGCCCTCGCAGTTGTTGCTGTGGCAGAGCTCGTCCGAAGAGCACGACTCGCCGAGCTCGCGCAGGCCGAGGCAGGTGCCCGTCGGCAAGTCGCAGCGCGCGTAGGGCTCGCACGCGGCGCCGATGTCGATGGGGCGCTCGGCGCAGGGCTCGCCGATCTCGGGAAGCGGCCTGCACGTCGCTGCAAGCACCTCGAACGCGAGCTCGGCGGCGGAGATCGGGCAGTACTCGCCCACGGGACATTGCTCGGGAAATCCGATGCCGCACGGACCTCCGGACGCTGCGATCGCTTGGCACGCGAAGGTCGGCGCGAGCGAGTCGATGACGCACGACAGTCCGGCCTCGCAAAGGTCGCCGACGCTCGGGGAGCACGCTTCGCCGATGCCGTGTTCCTCGATCTGGTCCTCGGGGTGACAGGTGCCCGTACGGCCCTGGTTCTCGTCTTCGCCGGCGCAGAGAAGGCCGCCGTCGCATTGCGGCTCGATGCCGCCCCCGCACGCCTGGCCGTCGCCCGCGGGCGTCACGCAGCGGTTCGTCGCCTCCGAGCAGACGAGACCGTCGGCGCACTCGTCGTTCTCCGTGCATGCCTGCCCCGCCGCATAGCGTTCGACGCACGTTCCCGGACATTGGGCGGCCACCTCGCAGATGCGCGCGCCTTCGCACTCCTCGTCGAGGTTGCACTCCCCGCCGAGCGGGATCGTGCCGGCGAGCGCGTCTTCGCAGGCGTCGAGCGTGCGCTGATTGACCTCGCTGCAGTCGCGTGTCGCGAGCTCGTCGAGACACCGTGCCGCTTTCTCGGCGTCGTACTTCACGGTCTTCGCGTCGATCGCCGCTTCGAGCGCGGCGAACCCGCCGTCGCGAAACGCGGCTTCGGTGCGCGTCTCGCAATCCTCGAAGACGAAGAAGACGTGATAGAGCGGGCCGTAGCAGCGCTCGACGAGCTCGCACTGAGCCCTCGCGAACTCGGCGGGCAGATCGTCGAGCGCGACGGAATCGTCGCCGCCCCCCGAGGTGAAACCGGAGCTGCCTCCGCAGGCGACGGCCGTGGCGACCGAAATCAGGGCGAACGAGCGCAAAGTACTCATGCAGCGGGCCTCCTCGGGTGAACCGGAGTTCTGCGGGCGACGGCCGCCGGCAGAAGAAGATCGGAGGCCGAGCAAGGGACGTGCCCCGCCGGACGAGCGCCGAATTGCGCGATTTTCGCGGAAAAAGGGGGGCGCGTCCGCTCCGAGCAGAATGGGTGTAACCCGCGCCTCACGGCTCGTGTGTGAAGCCGAATTCATGGTCGGACGCGGGCTTTTCGCGACGACGTGCTAAGCGGTGCCCCCCCATGTCCGCCCGAGCGCTCCGCAACATCGCCATCATCGCCCACGTCGACCACGGCAAGACCACCCTGGTGGACCAAATGCTCAGGCAGACGGGCGTCTTTCGCGACAACGAAGCGCTCACCGACCGCGTCATGGACTCGAACGATCTCGAGCGCGAGCGCGGCATCACGATTCTCGCCAAGCTCTGCAGCGTTCGTTACAAGGGCGTGACCATCAACATCATCGACACGCCCGGCCACGCCGATTTCGGCGGCGAGGTCGAGCGCACGCTGAAAATGGCGGACGGCGCGCTCTTGCTCGTCGATGCCGCCGAGGGACCGCTGCCGCAGACGCGCTTCGTGCTGCAGAAGGCCATCGAGCTCGGCCTGCCGATCGTCGTCGTCATCAACAAGATCGATCGCAACGACGCGCGGCCGGACGACGTGCTGACCGAGGTGTTCGATCTTTTCTGCGAGCTCGAGGCGAGCGACGCCCAGACCGACTTTCCGACGATCTACGCCATCGGCAAGCTCGGCATCGCGAAGCGCGCGCTCGAGGACGAGGGCAAGACGCTCGAGCCGCTGCTCGAGACGATCCTCGCGCGGGTTCCGGCGCCGAGCGGAGATTCGTCGGCGCCGCTCCAGTTCCTCGTGCACAACATCGAGCACGACGAGTACGTCGGTCGTCTCGGCATCGGGCGACTCTGGCGCGGCAAGCTCGCGGTCGGCGACACCATCGAGCTCCTCGGTGACGGGACCTCGCGTCAGGCGCGCGTCAGCGCCCTCTACGGCTACGAAGGTCCGAAACGCGTGAAGGTCACGAGCGCGGAAGTCGGCGATCTCATCGCCATCTCCGGTTTCGAGGACGTGCAGATCGGCGATACGCTCGCAATGCCGGGGAACGCCGAAGCTCTGCCCCGCATCGTCGTCGAAGAGCCGACCATCAAGATCCGCTTCGGCGTCAATACGTCGCCTTTCGCCGGCAAGTCCGGAAAATGGGTCACGTCGCGCCACATCCGCGAACGCCTCGAGCGTGAAGCGCGCAAGAACCTCGCGTTGCGTTTCGAGGCTACGGACGAGCCGGATACGTTCCTCGTCTACGGCCGCGGTGAGCTCATGCTCGCGATCCTCGCCGAGACGATGCGCCGCGAGGGCTACGAGCTCGCGCTCGGCATGCCCGAAGTCGTCATCAAAGAGGTGAACGGCGTCTTGTCGGAGCCGATCGAGCGGGTGATCGTCGACGTGCCCGAGCAGTACGTGGGCGCCGTGACGCAGCGTCTCGGCGAACGGCGCGGAAAGCTCATGAAGATGGCGAACCTCGGCTTCGGCCGCGCGCGCCTCGAGCTCGTCGTGCCGTCGCGCGGGCTCATCGGCTTCCGCTCGGCGTTCCTCACCGAGACGCGCGGCATGGGTCTCTTGAATTCGCTCTTCGAGGGCTGGGAGCCCGCGACGGGGCCGATGCTCCGCCGGCCGAACGGTTCGCTCGTCGCCGATCGCAAGGGCGCGACGACCCCGTACGCCCTGTTCCACCTGCAGCCGCGCGGCATCCTGTTCGTCGGCCCCGGCGTCGAGGTCTACGAGGGCATGATCGTCGGCGAGCACAATCGTCCGAACGACCTCGACGTCAACGTCACGCGCGAGAAGAAGCTCACGAACATCCGCGCGGCCGGGCGCGACGAGAACGTCATCCTCACGCCTCCGCGTGTGCTCACGATCGACAACGCGCTCGAGCACATCGATCGCGACGAGCTCGTCGAGGTCACGCCCGACTCGCTCCGGCTCAGAAAGCGCGTCCTCGATTGCAATCGGCGTCCTCGCCGCGACGACGACGAAGTCGAGTGAGCGGCCCGGGGCAGCTTGCCCCGCGCCGTCCGGTGGACCCGGTGGCGCCCGCATAGGCACTGTCTTATGCTCCCGGCGTGACGGAATCGGCATCGCTTCCGTCCAAGGCGCCGATGGATGCAAAGGCTTCGGAACCCGGCCTCGCTCGCGCCCGGGCCCTGCTCAACGGCCACCCGGCTGCCGAGCAATTGGCCGCCCTCTATGCCCCGCTCTTCGCGGCGGGGAGTCGTGACGCATTCGTGATCGCCCACGTGGGGCAGAGCCTCGACGGACAGATCGCGACCCGCACGGGAGCCTCGCGCTACATCACCGGCGGCGAGAACCTGACGCACGTCCACCGATTGCGCGCGCTGGTCGACGCGGT
>DASUTR010001008.1:0-4529 GCA_036374535.1 Polyangiaceae bacterium | reverse complement strand
GTTTCGCTCGACGGCCCGCAACCGAACGACGATTCGAGATTCTTGCAGCACCGCCGGTAGACGTCGGCGGCTCGTGCGGTCGCGCCGTGCTCCCGTAACAGAGCGATCAGCGAGCGATAGAGGACCTCCGATGTGGGTTCGGCCTCGACCGCTCGCTCGTAGAGCTCGACCGCACGTGGAAAATCCCAAGTACCGGCTCGGCGCTCCACGAACCGAACGAACTTCGCGGCCAGGCGCTGGCGGTAGAGCTCGGCCCAGGGTGCGTCGCAATCCTGCAAGAAAGCCCCACGGTAGAGCTCGAGGCTTCGGTCCGCCGTGCCGTCGCCGGTCGCGCCCTCCCAAAGCGCTTCGCAAGCGAGGCAGTCCACCCAGCATTCGCTGCGGTCGAGCGTCAGCTTCTGGTCCGCCCGCCGGACCGCCGACGCGCCAATCAGCCGTCGCAGGCGATGGAGGGTGGTCGAAAGCGCCTGCTCCGCCGCGTCTGCCTCCGAATCGGGCCACAAAGCTTCGGCGAGCCGGTGTTCCCCCACATCTCGCGCTCCGAAGGCGACCAGCGCGTGGAGGAGCTCGAGCGGCTTCCTTTGTGCTTTGCTGTCGAAAGACAAGAGCCGGTCGTCGATCAGCACTTTCAGATCGCGCCCGAGGCAAAATACTTTGACGCGAAAGGGCCACTCGGCGAGCGCCCGGCCCCGAGCGCTCGGTAGAAATCCCCACTTTCTCACGAGCGTCCGCGCAAATTCGCGTTCGACCCCAGCGTCGAACGCGAGCTCGCAGAGATCGCGCATGGCCTCGTGCCGCCACCAGGGCAAACCGTGATAGCCCTGCTCGCGGCACACCCGGAAAGCTCGTGCGAGGTGCGTCTCGGCCGCTGCCCGGTCGCCGGTCGCGAGCGCGTACTCGGCGCGCGCGAGCCGGCAGCGCGCGGACAACACGAGACTACCGGTCACTTCGATCAGAGCCTCCGCGCGCGAAAGCTCCGCGGCGGCGTCATCGTATTGCTTGCATTCGAAGTGTGCCACCGACGTTCCGACGCGTAGGATCGCTTCGGCGAAGAGCGTCCCCATGCGCGCCGCCGCGTCGACCGCGCCCTTCGAGTACGCGAGCGCCTCGGCCGGCTTGCCTTCGGCGAGCGCCGTCTGCGCGAGCGCGTCCAGGTAACACATGTTCTCGAGGTGGCGCTCGGGATGCAGCGCCGCGTGCATGCGCACGATGTAGTCCCGCGCGCCGCCCACATCGCGATTCACGATTTTACCGAAGGCGCCCTGTGCGAGCAGGAGAAAATCCCAGAAATGCACGCCGGTCTGCTCCGCGAAGGCGAGCCCTTCGTTCGCCGCGCGCACGCTCTCTTCGCCATTGCCGGTAAAGTGTCCGTGGAGGGCTCGCATCGTGAACCACGCGAGCACGGCGATAGGACTCGCGTTTTTCGAACGGACCGGGCCGTCGAGCGAGTCGAGCAGCGACCGCGCCTTGGCGATGCGCCCGCGCCAGAGGTCGTTGTGAAAGACCTGGATCGCGAGCATCACGTAGTGGTTCGTGTCGAGCACGCGCGTCATGTAGAGAAAACGACGCACGCGCTTCTCCCAATGCTCGAAGCTCGGGTCGGAGGGCCTTCGGAACGTCATGGCGCCGAACAGGACGCCGGTCACGCGTCCCTCGATCGCCAGCGACGACGGGCTCATTTCTTCGAGAATGCGCTCGAGTGCGTCGATCCACTGGTCGAACGGGTGGAAGCTGCCCCAGCCGTAGAAAAGGGCCTCCACCGCCCCAGCCCACGCGAGAAACACGCCATCGCCGTCGCACGCGCTCCGGAACGCCTCGAAGGCGCGCGTGTAGACGGCATACGCGACGTTCGGATCGAACGGCACGCTCGCGGTTGCCTTCCAGTACAGGAGCCAGCCCCGCGAGCGGTCCGGCAGCGACTCGGGGATCTCCGCGAGCCATGCACTGAGAACGCCGTGCCGCCCCTGCTCGAGCAGCGCCGGTGCGGCACGAGGGATCCATTCGGCGAGGCGGCTCCATTCGCGGAGTTCCAGGAGCAATTGCACCGCCTGCTCCAGGCGCCCGGA
Organism: Polyangiaceae bacterium; assembly: GCA_036374535.1. GTDB lineage: Bacteria > Myxococcota_A > Polyangia > Polyangiales > Polyangiaceae > PMG-095. Next base: position 2,463 of record DASUTR010001008.1, on the reverse strand, counting down.
GTCCGCGCAGAGCTCGGCGGCGCGCTGCCGGAGCTTTCGCCGCGTCTCGCCGGACAGCCGGCGGGCAGCCTGCTCGATGAGAAATTTCCGAAAAAGGGGGTGATACCGATAGTTGTCCTCTCGGCCGCTCGCCCAGCCTTCGCGCGGCAAGCGAAACGTAAAGTAGTTCCTCTTGACGAAGGATTCGAGCACCGCGCGCGCATCGTCGTTGCCCGCGAGCTCGCGGGCGTCACGCGCCGTGAGCTCCGACAGACAAGAGGTGCGCATGAGCAGCTCCTGCGCCGTTCGACTCAAACCCTGGAAAATCTCCGAAGCGAAGTAGTCGAAGAGCGCTTCGAAGCCGTGCGGAGTGCGCTGGGTGGCGCCGACGGCTTTGGTCGACTCGACCGCGAGAACGACACCGGCGGCCCAGCCCTGACTGGCGTCGTAGAGCCACTCGATCCAGTCGCTGTCGGCGACCCGTTCGCCGGCGAAAAGTCGCACGAGATCGCGACTTTCGTCGAGCGTGAAGCGCAGCGTGTCCCAGCCGAGGTACGAGAGCTTGCCCGCTACCCGCGCCCGCGCGAACGCGGCGGGCGGCTCGGCACGGCTCAGCACGATAAAGCTCACCTCCGCGGGTGTTTCGAGCATCGCCCGCCCGAGCAGGTCGTGGAGCTCGCTCTTTTCCGGCAACGCTTCGTAGTTGTCGAGCACGAACAACGTGCCCGCGGGGACTTCCTCGAACAGCTTTCTGAAGTAGCGCCGCGAAAAGGTGTCGAGTCGCGAGCGATATTCGGGGAGCAGGCTCGGCACTCGCAGACGCCGCTTTACGTCCTGTGCCGCCTGCGTGAGGTAGTGAAAGAACGTCGCGGGCTCCGCGTCGTCCGGGTCGAGATGCAGCCACACGCACGGCCGCTCTTGGCCGTCCGTGTACCCCGCGACCAAGCACGTCTTGCCGGCGCCCGCCGGGCCGGCGAGCCAGGTCGCCGGTTTCGCGACGCAGGCGTCGAGCGCTCGGTGCAAGCGCTCGCGTCGATAGAGTCGCTCGACTTTGGGACGGCGCGTCTTGGGGAGCCGGCGCAAGCTTGTCACCTCTCTTCGAATGAGCGGCTCGAGACTGAGCGGCCGCCCCCGAGGTAGCCAGCGTACCGCATGGTTCGTCTCCATGAGGAGTCGCCCACCGTTGCGAATCGCGACGTTCGCCGGCGACGGGGGCACCTCGGGCGGGTGGGCGGCCACGTAGTAACAAATTTTTCGCCGAAGCATCGATCCGTACCCGATCCGTACCTCGACCGGCCCGATCGTCGTGCGCGATGCCTCCCCACTCGGCGCCCTCTGAACGGCTCGCGACGGATTGGTCCGCGTTCGACGGAGAATCGTCGCCGTGCGAATACCGGAAAATCGTCGGCGGCTCGCTCGCGATGCGACGGCTCTTCGCTACGCTGAAGCGGCTCGAAAGCTCGCTCCCGAGCGTGCTCTTGCTCGGCGAATCCGGCGTCGGAAAGGAGCTCGTGGCGCGCGCACTCCACGACGGCTCGAGCGTGTCGGACGGACCTTTCGTCGTCAGGAACTGCGCGACTTTGTCGCGCGAGCTCGCGCAGAGCGAGCTCTTCGGACACAGGCGCGGTGCGTTCACGGGCGCTCTCGAGTCGCGTGTCGGCGCGTTCGAAGCGGCGCACGGCGGAACGCTGTTCCTGGATGAAGTCGGCGAGCTCCCACCGGAGGTACAACCCATTCTCTTGCGGGTGCTCGAATCGTCAGAGGTGACGCCGCTCGGCTCGAACGACGTGCGGCCGGTGAGGGTGCGGATCATCGCAGCCACGAACCGCCCGCTCGACGAGTGTCCTCGGGCTTCGGCATTCCGCGAGGACTTGTTCTACCGACTGGCGGTCGTGACGTTGCGAGTCCCGCCGTTGCGCGAACGTGCGGAAGACATCCCCGCGCTCGTGCGTCACTTGGCGCGGCAGCGTGGCATCCCGCCGTTGCCCGAATTCGTCGTCCAGCGCTTCTGCGAGCGTCGCTGGCCCGGCAACGTCCGCGAGCTCCGGAACTCGGTCGAAGCGTTCGCTGCGCTCGGACGGCTTCCGGAAGTCGGACGAACCGACCGCGAGCGCACCGCAGGCGCTCTCAGCGCCGCGATCGATCTCGAGCGGCCGCTCCAGGAACAGCGAAGCGCGATCGACGCGGAGTTCACGCGCGCTTATCTCGAGCGGCTGCTCGAGGTCACCGGGGGCAATCAGTCTCGCGCCGGGCGAATTGCAGGCGTCGAACGGAGCTACCTCCGCCGCTTGCTGTCGCAACACGGGCTCTTGCCGAGCGACCGCTCCACCGAGCTCGAACCCGTGCCGTCAACCGGCGTGCGGCAGGGCAAGAGCAATCGATCTACGCTTTGACCTACCATCGCCCGCTCCACACTCCGTCCGTCGTTCATCCGTGCCGCACGCACGGCGCTGCTCGTCGCCTGCGCGATGTTCTTCGCTCGGA